>NZ_QMFZ01000119.1:0-994 GCF_003294055.1 Burkholderia reimsis | reverse complement strand
TCTCGTTGTAGTCGTTGTGCCGTGCGGCGTTCAGCTGTTACGCACGCCGGTGATCTGGATCTCGCTCGTTTCGAGATCGAGCGAGCTCTGCACCATGAATTCGAGCGGATACGGGTCCATGTGCACGAGGCCCCGTACCTCGAACGCAAGGACGTTGTGATGTTCGCCGGCGTCGGTCGTCCGGCTCGGCGACACCACCAGCGAATCGGGGATCAGCCGCGGCTCGAAATCGGTGATGGCTTGGCGGATCATCCGCTCGATGTCGTTCCACTGGCGCGACGCGAGGAAGGTGCCCGAGAGCGGCGGTACACCAAAGTTGACCGTCGAAGCGGCTGCATGCGGATAGCGCGCGCGATCGATCTGGTCTTCGATGCTGGTCGTGTTGAGCAGGTACGCCAGGTCACGCTGCACGATGTCGCGCATCTGTCTGCGCGTGACGGTGTATTCCTCGGGGGCCTCCACGTGACGGTGCGGTGCGTCGTCGCGCAGCCGGTCGAGCAGGGTTGGCATCAGGTGCGCACTGGCCCTTCGTGGCGTCCGTGAGGCCAGCACGTCTGCGGGAGAAGAAGGCTTCCTGCGCTCAGTCATTGACCGGTTCCCCGGCGGTGGCGCCGTCCACAGTCGTCGACCCATGCGGCATGCCGAACGTTGTGTCGGCCAGCTCGAACAGCCCGAAGTCGCCCTGTTCGGTCGTCCAGGTTTTCTGTCCGAGTGCGATGACGGCGGTACGCCCCGACTTATGCCACACTGTTTCATGGCCGAGACGCAGCGAATCGTTTGCCGCATCGGAACCGGGGTAACGTGCGGGCATGAAGCCGCGCACGACGCTGCCATCGGTCAGCGTCAGCACACATGGCGCCCAGACAAGATCGATCAGATTCGTGGGCGGTGACACACGCCACGCGGCCAGATCGGCGAACGGCACCCAGCGATAGTGTCCCGCCGTGATGAACTCGCATACAGGACCGAAACGCGAGTCGCTGTCCGCAATCCA
>NZ_QMFZ01000118.1:0-1031 GCF_003294055.1 Burkholderia reimsis | reverse complement strand
CGGCAACGCTCACGCTGAATTTCACGACCAATGTTACGCCCAGTCCGAACCCACCGGTGATCGAGCTCGCGGACAGCTCGGCAGGCGAGACGGTCTATAAGCCGCTGGTCCAGGGGGCGTCGTATGTAAACCCGCCGAACTACAGTTTGAGCACGAGCGCACAAAACTCCGGTGTCTATGTCGTGCGCCTGAAGAAGTAACGACATTTTGCAGGTAGGGTTAAGCCTGAATTCCGGCGAAAAAAACGTGCACGCTGGCTTCGGCCGCCGCGTATGTTTCCTCAAATCGTTGCGTTTCTCGCGTTAGAGAGCATCCGCGTGCAGCGGCTCCTGACGTGGCGTTGAACGAGTCGGCAGCACGGCTTCAGTAGACCTCATGTGCGTCTCTCCCAAAATCGTCGCACTTTTTCCTTAACGAGGAGATTTAATTGAAAGTTTCCAATAACTGTCACGTATTGGTGATCGCTACTGCGGTTGCGATCGGCCTGACCGGTTGCGCGACCGAGTCGTCGCGTACGCTCGATGTGCCGGTTGTCAGCGCCGCGCAGAAGCCATATGCCGGCAAGCCAGTTGCGATTGCGGTTGGCAAGTTCGACAACCGCTCGAGCTATATGCGCGGCATTTTCTCGGACGGGATCGACCGACTCGGTGGACAAGCAAAGACGATCCTCGTTACACGCCTGCAGCAAAGTCACCGCTTCAACGTGCTTGATCGCGAGAACCTGGACGAGATCAAGCAGGAGGCCGGCTTCATGAAGAAGGCGCAGGCCGTGAAGGGCGCGAACTACGTCGTGACGGGCGATGTGACCGAGTTTGGGCGCAAGGACGTCGGCGATCAGCAGCTGTTCGGCATCCTCGGCCAGGGCAAGACGCAGGTTGCATATGCGAAGGTCAACCTGAACATTGTCGATACGACGACGTCGGAAGTCATCGCATCAAGCCAGGGCGCCGGCGAGTACAGCCTGTCGAACCGCGAGATCATCGGCTTCGGCGGCACCGCGAGCTATGACTCCACGCTGAACGGCAAGGTGC
>NZ_QMFZ01000117.1:0-1058 GCF_003294055.1 Burkholderia reimsis | reverse complement strand
AGCGAACGCAGCAGGCGCCGCATGATCTTGCCCGAGCGCGTCTTCGGCAGGTTGTCGCCGAAGCGGATGTCCTTCGGCTTCGCGATCGGCCCGATCTGCTTGCCGACCCAGTCGCGCAGCGTCTTCGCGAGCGCCGCGGCCTCCTCGCCTTCCGGACGCGAACGCTTGAGCACCACGAACGCGACCACCGCCTCGCCCGTCGTGTCGTCAGGACGGCCGACCACGGCCGCCTCGGCCACCAGCTCGTGCGAGACCAGCGCCGATTCGATCTCCATCGTGCCGAGCCGGTGGCCCGACACGTTCAGCACGTCGTCGATCCGGCCCATGATCGTGAAGTAGCCGGTGTCCTTGTCGCGCACGGTGCCGTCGCCGGCGAGATACAGCGTGCCGCCGAGTTCTTCCGGGTAGTAGCTCTTCCTGAAGCGTTCCGGGTCGCCCCAGATCGTGCGGATCATCGCGGGCCACGGGCGCTTGACGACGAGAATGCCGCCTTGCCCGTTCGGCACGTCCTGGCCGGTTTCGTCGACCACCGCGGCCATGATGCCCGGCAGCGGCAGCGTGCACGAACCGGGCACGGTCGGCGTCGCGCCCGGCAGCGGCGTGATCATGTGGCCGCCCGTCTCGGTCTGCCACCACGTATCGACGATCGGGCAGCGCGCCTGGCCGACGTGCTTGTGATACCACATCCATGCTTCCGGATTGATCGGCTCGCCGACCGTGCCGATGATGCGCAGGCTCGACAGGTCGTAGCTCTTCGGATGCACCTTGTCGTCGGCCTCGGCGGCCTTGATCAGCGAACGGATCGCGGTCGGCGCGGTGTAGAACACGCTGACCTTGTGGTCGCCGATCATCTTCCAGAAGCGGCCGGCGTCAGGCCAGGTCGGCACGCCCTCGAACACGACCTGCGTGCCGCCGCAGGCGAGCGGGCCGTACGTGATGTACGTGTGGCCGGTGACCCAGCCGATGTCGGCCGTGCACCAGAACACGTCGGTGGGCTTCCAGTCGAAGGTCCACTTCATCGTCTGCGCGGCCCACAGCAGGTAGCCGCCGGTGCTGTG
>NZ_QMFZ01000116.1:0-1067 GCF_003294055.1 Burkholderia reimsis | reverse complement strand
CTCAAGTCGCTCGCGGCCGCACCGAAGCCGGAGCGACATGAGAATGGCGCTGCCGACGCAGAAAGCGCGAACTGACCGACGAACCGATCGAGGATGACCATCATGGCGAAACAGCAAGCGCAGACCGCCCAGGCGCAGACAACTACCCAGTCGGATTTTACGAACCTGCTGGAGCGGGAATTCCGCCCGAAGACGGAGCAGGCGCGAGAGGCCGTCGAATACGCGGTCCAGACGCTCGCCGAGCAGGCGCTCGCGCAGACCACGACAATTAGCGACGACGCCTACAAGAGCATCGCGGCGATCATCGCGCAGATTGATCACAAGCTATCGGAACAGATCAACCTGATTCTTCACCATGACGATTACCAGGCGCTCGAATCGGCTTGGCGCGGACTGCATCACCTCGTGTCGAACACCGAGACCGACGAACACCTGAAGATCCGCTTCATGGATGTCTCGAAGACCGAGCTGCATCGCACGATGCGCCGCTACAAGGGACTGGCATGGGACCAGAGTCCGCTCTTCAAGCAGATCTACGAAGAGGAGTATGGCCAGCTCGGCGGTGAACCGTACGGGTGCCTTGTGGCCGACTACTACTTCGACCATACGCCGCCGGACGTCGATTTGCTGGGCTCGATCGCGAAGGTCGCGGCGGCAGCCCATACGCCGTTCATCACCGGCGCCGCGCCGTCGGTGCTGCAGATGGAATCGTGGCAGGAACTCGCGAATCCGCGTGACCTGACGAAGATCTTCACGCAGAACCTCGAATACACCGCGTGGAATTCGATGCGCAATACCGAGGACGCGCGCTACGTGGGTCTCGCGATGCCGCGTTTCCTCGCACGTCTGCCGTATGGCGCGAAGACCAATCCGGTCGACGAGTTCGATTTCGAGGAAGACACGAACGGCTCCGATCACAGCCGCTACGGTTGGGCGAACGCCGCGTACGCAATGGGCGTGAACATCAACCGCTCGTTCAAGCTGTACGGCTGGTGCTCGCTGATCCGCGGTGTCGAATCGGGCGGCACGGTTGAAAACCTGCCGTGCCATACGTTCCCGACCGACGA
>NZ_QMFZ01000115.1:0-1068 GCF_003294055.1 Burkholderia reimsis | reverse complement strand
GTCGATACGACGACGTCGGAAGTCATCGCATCAAGCCAGGGCGCCGGCGAGTACAGCCTGTCGAACCGCGAGATCATCGGCTTCGGCGGCACCGCGAGCTATGACTCCACGCTGAACGGCAAGGTGCTTGATCTCGCGATCCAGGAAGCCGTCAATCATCTCGTTGAGCAGGTCGACGCAGGCACGCTCAAGGCCGCGCGGTAAGCGCGGCGAATCTCATCGATTCACGCATCAGAATAAGGAAGGACTATGAAACGGGGTATTGGGCTGTCAGCGATTGCCGCAGCTTTGCTGCTCGCTGGCTGCGCGGCACCGGCCACGCCGCCGCTCTATCAGTGGAACGGCTACCAGCCGCAGGTTTACGAATACTTCAAGGGCAAGACGTCTTCGCAAGAGCAGATCGACGCGCTTGAAAAGGCACTGCAGGAGATCCGAGCGAAGGGCAATACACCGCCGCCGGGCTTCCACGCACATCTCGGAATGCTGTATGCGAGCGTCGGCGATGCGCAACGCGCTGGACAGGAATTTCAGGCTGAGAAGCAGCTGTTCCCGGAATCCTCGGGCTACATGGATTTCCTGATGAAGAAGAAGTCCGTCCAACAGAAAACTGCTCAACAGTGACGTGTTAGCCATGTTCAAAACAATTTCATTCAAGCTGCTGTCCGTGTTGTCGATTGTCGCGCTATTGAGCGCGTGCGCGCAGCCCGCGAAGCGTCCTGACTACACGGCTTTCAAGAAAAGTCAGCCGCGCTCGATTCTTGTACTGCCGCCGTTGAACGAGACCAACGATGTCACGGCAACCTACGGCATGCTGTCGCAGATGACTCAACCGCTTGCCGAAGCGGGATACTACGTCGTGCCGGTTGCTGTGATGGACGAAACCTTCAAGCAAAACGGCTTGACGACCGCCGCTGACATCCAGGAAACATCACCTGCGAAGTTGCGCGAGATCTTTGGAGCGGATGCGGCGCTTTACTCCAAGGTGACGCAGTATGGCTCCGTTTATCAGATCATCGACAGCACGACTGTGGTTGCGGCATCGGCAAAGCTCGTTGATCTGAAGAGCGG
>NZ_QMFZ01000114.1:0-1084 GCF_003294055.1 Burkholderia reimsis | reverse complement strand
CTTAGACTCTAGCTTCAAGTGCAACACCTTTGATGAGATAGGGTGTTGCGATGACGAAATACAAGCATCTGAGCGCCGAAGAGCGCGCGGTGATCATGATCGAGAAGGCCCGGAACACGAGCGTCAGAGCGATTGCAAGGCTGCTTGGCCGCAGCGCGTCGACGATCACACGGGAGCTGGCGCGCAATCGCACGGAAGCGCCTCGCTGCTATGACGCCACAAGCGCGGCCAGAGCCTATCGGACGCGCCGCAAGCGAAGTCGGCGTCAGGCGAAACTGGCAGCAGGAAGCACGCTGTACTGGCAGGTGCATCACGATCTGGTTTATCGGTGCTGGTCGCCGCAGCAAATTGCTGCGAGACTTCGCGAGATGCATCCAGACAACCCCGCGCAACGCGTCAGCCACGAAACGATCTACGCGGCGATTTATACCCATCCCCGCGGCGGCTTGAAGCAGGCCATGATTGAGGCCCTGCGCCAGGAGAAGCCGGTGCGTGGCAACGCACGCAAGACGCTGGCCCGCAAGAGCTTTGTGCCGGAAGAACTTCGCATCGTCCATCGGCCCGAGGCAATCGAAACGCGCCAATGGCCCGGTCATTGGGAAGGCGATCTCATCAAGGGGGCCTTCAATCGTTCCTGCGTCGGCACACTGGTCGAGCGCAAGACGCGCTTCGTGGTGCTGTGCCGCATGGATGGCTGCACGGCCGAGGATGCGCTGGAAGGCTTCACGCGCCAGATGAAGAAGCTGCCGGCCTTTCTGCGGGAAAGCCTGACCTACGATCGCGGATCGGAAATGACCTGTCATGTCGAGCTGGCTGAACGATTGAATCTGGATATCTGGTTCGCGGATCCCTACGCGCCCTGGCAACGAGGCAGCAACGAAAATACCAACGGCCTGCTGCGCCAGTTTCTCCCCAAAGGAATGGACCTGTCAGGCGTGACCCAGATGCAGTTGAACGATATTGCCAAGCTGATGAACGGACGCCCTCGTCAAACCCTCAACTGGAAAACCCCCGAAGAGGCCATGGCGACGGAATTAGCTACCGCCGGGTTGGCTAAACGTTGCACTTGATTCTTGAGACCGCC
>NZ_QMFZ01000113.1:0-1088 GCF_003294055.1 Burkholderia reimsis | reverse complement strand
GTCTGCTGGTAGCTATACGTCTCCGAGTTCGGATTCGTCGTCGTAGCCGTCCCGCATCCAGAGAAACCGGATGCACATCCCGCCGTCACGGTCTTCGAACCGTTGTTCGTTCCTTGGTTCGTAAAGCTCGCGGCCGTCACGTTCACGTCATGGCCGGCCGTAATGGCACCGGCATTGGTCAAATTGCCACCCGACAGGTTGACGTTATTACCCGCGAGAATCTGTCCGACAGGCGTTTGGATCGTCGACGTGGACGAGACCGATTGCACCGTCACCGCACTCGGTGCGAGGAAGCTGAACTTCGCGGGCGGATTCGGTGACCCAACACCGCAACCAGAGCTATCGCAATACGTCCCGAACATATTGCCACTGCCGCGCACCGAAACCGGTTGCTGAATCACCATCCCGGCCAGCGTGGTCGCGGGAGGCGACAGCGCAGCTACGCCGCTGATGAACGCCTGCAACGACGCGCTATCGACCGTATCGGTGACGCTCGACGTGTAGGTTACGCCGCCATTGTTCAACGTCTGAACGTTCACATTTGCATCGTTAGCAGCACTAACCGTCCCTCCCTGATTGTTCAAGACATTTGCTTGCAAATTGAGATTATTGCCGGCCGCAATCACGGACGGCGTATTGCTACCGGCCACGCTCGTGCGCGTCTCGGTGACGGTCGGGATCGTGAATGTCTGCGTCAGATACGGGCCATTCGAGTCCCCTGTCGGGACCGTGCCGTCTTGCACGACCCACACATACGCCGGACCACTGCCGCCACCGCTGTTGACCGCGTAGGGGGTACGCACAAACGTTACCGTCCCCGAGGTCGCGACCGGTTGAAATGCATTCGGTCCGGATGCGATATGGTTAGCGTTCGGCGCCGAACGATAATACGTCGCGAGATTGACGATTGGAATCGGGACCCCGGCCAATGCAAGTTGCATCTGGTCGTAGAACGACGGATGCGGGTCCGGCACCATCGTCGAATTACCGGCGGGCGACAACAATCCGCCCAGCGTTGACGTCAGCGTATAAACGTAAGGAGTGAGCGAACCACTTTGCCCGGCGTCGATATACCAGAACGCCTCCGT
>NZ_QMFZ01000112.1:0-1088 GCF_003294055.1 Burkholderia reimsis | reverse complement strand
TTCTGCATTTCATGCAGCAGCGTCACCAGGATCCGGCAGCCCGACGCGCCGATCGGGTGACCGATCGCGATCGCCCCGCCGTTCACGTTCACCTTCGACGTGTCCCAGCCCATCTGCTTGTGCACCGCCAGCGCCTGCGCCGCGAACGCCTCGTTGATCTCCATCAGGTCCAGGTCGCCCGGCGTCCAGCCCGCGCGCTCCAGGCACCGGCGCGAGGCCGGCACCGGGCCCATCCCCATCACGCTCGGATCGACACCCGCGTTCGCGTATGCCTTGATCTTCGCCAGCGGCGTCAGACCCAGCGCCGCCGCCTTCTGCGCCGACATCACCAGCACCGCCGCCGCGCCGTCGTTCAGCCCCGACGCGTTCGCCGCCGTCACCGAGCCGTCCTTCGAGAACGCCGGCTTCAGCCCGGCCAGCGATTCCGCCGTCACGCCGTGACGCACGAATTCGTCGGTCGCGAACTGCAGCGGCTCGCCCTTGCGTTGCGGGATCGACACCGGCACGATCTCGTCGTTGAAGCGGCCGGCCTTCTGCGCGGCTTCCGCCTTGTTCTGCGACAGCGCCGCGAATGCGTCCTGCTCTTCGCGCGTGATCCCGTATTCCTTCGCGACGTTCTCCGCCGTGATGCCCATGTGGTACTGGTTGTACACGTCCCACAGCCCGTCGACGATCATCGTGTCGACCAGCTTCGCGTCGCCCATCCGGAAGCCGTCACGCGAGCCCGGCAGCACGTGCGGCGACGCGCTCATGTTCTCCTGGCCACCCGCGATCACGATGTCCGCGTCGCCCGCGACGATCGCGTTCGCCGCCAGCATCACGGCCTTCAGGCCCGAGCCGCACACCTTGTTGATCGTCATCCCCGGCACTGCCGTCGGCAGCCCGGCCTTGATCAGCGACTGCCGCGCCGGGTTCTGGCCCGAGCCGGCCGTCAGCACCTGGCCCATGATCACTTCGCTCACCTGCTCGGGCTTCACGCCCGCGCGCTCCAGCACCGCGCGGATCACCGTCGCGCCCAGTTCGGGCGCCGCAATCTTCGCAAGCGAACCGCCGAATTTGCCGACCGCGGTCCGCGCGGCCGATACGAT
>NZ_QMFZ01000111.1:0-1115 GCF_003294055.1 Burkholderia reimsis | reverse complement strand
GCTAGTCCGATGAATCATTGAAATTGGATGTATCGATCCCATATGCTTGGGCATGCCGAGAACGATGCTGACGAGCGAACAACGTACCGAACTGGAGGCCGTGATGCGCAAGCGTCATGGCAATGCGGCGCTTGCGCGGCGGGCGCGTTGCGTGCTGCTTTGGGCCGATGCGGAGCGCCGGGTCGATATTCGATCCAAGCTTGCCTGCAATGACGCATTCATCTCGCGCTGGACCCAGGCGTTTGAGACGCAAGGCTTGGCTGGTCTGGTGTCGTTTCATCCGGGGCGAGCCCCCAGGCAGCCGGTCGCCAAGCTTGAAGCGCGGGTGCTGGCGCGAACGCTGAAGCATTTGCCGCGCGACGGCTCCACGCACTGGAGCAGCCGCAAGCTGGCAGACGAATTGGGCGACGTGTCGTTCTCCACGATTCAGCGGATATGGCGCAAGCACGGTGTCCGTCCGCATCGGCTTGATACCCACATGGTCTCCAACGATCCGGATTTCGAGACCAAGGCGGCCGACGTGATCGGCCTGTATCTGAATCCGCCGGCGCACGCGGTCGTATTCTGCGTGGACGAGAAGACTGCGATTCAGGCGCTGGACCGCAAAGACCGGATGTTGCCGCTGTCGCCGGGGCGGGCCGAGAGCCACGGCTTCGAATACAAGCGCAATGGCACGCTCAGCCTGTTTGCCGCGCTCAACACCAGTACCGGCGAAGTTCTTGGCAAGACGGCCGCTCGCCACACCAGCGAGCAGTTCGTCGGCTTCCTTCAGGAGGTGCTCGCCAGCCAGCCCCGTCGGCGCCAGATTCACGTCATCTGCGACAACGTCAGCAGCCATAAGACCGACCTCGTGCAGGCGTTTCTGACCAAGCATCGGCGCGTGAATATCCACTACACCCCGACCTACTCATCATGGCTCAACCAGGTCGAGAATTGGTTCGCACGCATCCAGCGCGACGTCATCAGCCGCGGCGTTTTCACTTCCATCAAAGACCTCGACAAGAAGCTCATGCGTTACATCCGTCAGTACAACAAGGATCCGAAACCATTGCAGTGGACCTACAACGATCCCACTCGCCGAATCACCGCCAATTCTTCTGATTCAATGGACTAGC
>NZ_QMFZ01000110.1:0-1148 GCF_003294055.1 Burkholderia reimsis | reverse complement strand
GGTGTGTCGGGTTGCAGGGCGTGTGAGATTGGCCAGCCGGCCGCGCGAGTGGGCGGCGCAATCGGCTTGGCGCTCGGTGACGAGTCGTTCACGCATACCGACTTTGTGATTCCGGGGGTGATGCCGGTCGAATGGGCGCGCACGTATCGCTCGAATTTCGGCGCGCACGACGGGCAGGGGCCGTTGGGGCCTCGCTGGACGACGCCGTATCACGTCGCGTTCGAGGCGAAGGGCGACGAGCTCGTGTATCACGACGCATCGGGCCGCAGTCTCACGTACCCGGCTTTAAAGCCGGGGCAACCGCATTACGATGCGATCGAGTCGTGCGTGCTTACGCGCGAGTCCGACGATCGCATCCGGCTGGTGCGTGGCGAGACGCTGACCGAAACGTATGAACGGCACGGAGCGCGCTTCGCGCTCACGAAAATCGAGGACCGCTCGGGCAACACGGTGACGCTGACGTGGGCGGACGGCCTGCTCACCACCATCAAATCCGCCAGTGATGCCGTCGCTTCACTGACGCATGATCGGGAAGGCCGCATCATGCGTGTGGCGCTGGTCGACGACAGCGGGACGGCGGTCCGCGTACTCGCGCGCTATCGGTACGACGAGGCGGGCGATCTGGTGGAGGCGGCCGACGAGAACGCTGCGTCGTGGAGCTATGCGTATTCGCACCACCTCGTCACGCGCTACACCGATCGTACTGGGCGTGGGATGAACCTCGAATGGGACGGCACGCACCTCGATGCAAAAGCCGTGCACGAATGGGCCGACGACGGTACGTTCGACACGCGCCTGACCTGGCACGACCGGTTGCGGCTGACGTTCGTGACCGACGCGCTGGGCAACACGACCCAGCAGTACTACGACATCGACGGCTACGTATACCGGATCGTGTATCCGGACAACACGGAAGAATGGTTCTTCCGCGACGCGGCGAAACACGTGACCCGCCATGTGTTTGCAGACGGGACCGAGGAATCTTTCACGTGGGATGACGCGGGGCATCTGACCTCGCACACGCAGCAGGATGGACGTACGGCTCATTACGTCTACGACCGGCACGGCAACCTGACCGGGCTGCAGGACCCGGAAGGGCACCGCTGGGAGCGTTACTACGACAGCAAGGGGCGTGTCACCGAGGCGCT
>NZ_QMFZ01000010.1:0-200149 GCF_003294055.1 Burkholderia reimsis | reverse complement strand
CCCCCGGCCCAAACCGATCCCCCACCCCCCTACTTCATCGCGACAAGCGGCTCGACAAACGCCTCGAAATGCGGCAACCAGATCGGGATCGCGTCCTTGACCGCGAACATCCCGTGGCCGTTCTTGCCGAACGGCGGCTCGACGATCATCTGCCCGTGCCCGCCGGCCGCCTGAAACGCGGCAAACCACGTCGCCACGACTTCCGGCGCGAAATACTTGTCGTTCTGCACGTAGTGCCACAGCACCGGCACGCGCGTCGTGCTCGCGAAATGCCCGATCGTGTCGGCCATCTGCTGCGGATCGCACGGCATGCCCGGATGCGTCGTCGGATTGCCCCCACGCCCGCCCGAGAAGTTCACCACCGCGACCACGCCCTGCGGCGCGTAGCTTGCCGCCGCCAGCGACGCGAAGCCGCCCGCCGATTGCCCGACCAGCACGACGCGGCTTCGATCCACCTGCGGCAAGGTCTGCGCATAGCGCACGGCCGCAAGCACATCGCGCGCGGCCTGCTGGCCGGCAGCGAGGTAATCGGGATGCCGGCACGCCCCCGCATCCTCTTCGTCGACACCGCCCGTCGCACCGTACCCGCGGCGGATCGGCACGATGACCGCGAAACCGTGCTGTACGAACGTCCGGATCTGCGGCAACGCGCGGTAGCGTCCCACCTTCGGCCGTGCGCGCGGATCGGGCGGGCTGCCGTGACTCAGCACGATCAGCGGAAAAGGCCCGGGGCCGTCCGGCATGTATGTCGTGGCAACGATGTCGCGTGTGCGCCCTCCTTCGTCGACCGGCACCTTGACGACGGTTTCATGCAGATCGGGGGCAATGGCGGTGTCTTCGCCCGCCGTCGCCGCGCAGCCGGCGACGGAAGCGATCAACACGCCCGGGATCAGTACCCGGCACAGGGGGATGGCGATGCGGTTTCGACGAACGACGATGCTCATGGGCAATCTCTCCACGAATCCAGGGATGACGGGCGAGGCTGTGGCGATGCGTACCGCGAAGGCGACAGTGTATCCGTGCGGCGCCGCGACCGGGCCGGCCGCATGCGTACAGCCCGCACCGGCCGCACACCCGGCACCGGCATCCTGATCGTCACCCGCCCCGTCACCACTGATAACTGACATCCCCCGTCACCGACAGCCGCGTGCCGTAGAAGCACCCTCCCGCCGAAAAACACGACGACACATAAGTCCGGTCGAACAGGTTGTTCACGTGCGCCGCGACGCGCCACCCCTTCCACGCCGGCCGCTCGACACCCAGGTCGTACGACAGCCCGAGATCGAAGAGCACGACGGCCGGCACGTCGAACGTATTGACGTTGTCGCCCGCGCTGCGCCCGACATAGCGCATGCCGCCGCCCACCCTCAGCCCGCGCAGCCCCGGCCGGTCGACCGCGTAGTCGAGCCACAGCGACGCCAGATGGCGCGGCACCGCCGCCACGCGCTTGCCGACGACGGCCGCGTCCGTATCGGCCTGCACCGTCGTGTCGAGATACGTGTACGCGGCGATCACGTCCAGTTGCTTCCAGACGCGCGACCGCCCTTCCAGTTCGATCCCGCGCGAGCGCACCTCGCCCGTCTGCACGTTGAAGAACGGATGCTCGGGATCGGCGGTCAGCACATTGCGCTGGCGAATGTCGAACGCGGCGATCGACGCGTTCTGCAACCGGTCCGGCGACTGGTAGCGCAGCCCGACCTCAAACTGCTTCGCCTTCGTCGGCGTGAACGGCTGGCCGTCGAAGCGCGTGCCGAGCGCCGGCTCGAACGACGTCGAATAGCTCAGGTACGGCGCAAAGCCGCTGTCGAACAGATAAACGGCGCCCGCGCGCCCGGTGAACGCACGCGTGCTCTGCCGCACGCTCGCGGAGCGCAGCAGGTCGTCGGTCGTCGTGCGCGACCATTCCTCGCGCCCGCCGAGCGTGAAGACCCAGCGATCCCAGCGCACCTGGTCCTGCAGGTAGACGCCGATCCGGTCGGGTGTCTGGCGCGTCTGCTGCCCGATCGGCGGCGCCGCGAACGGCTGCCCGTAATCGGGCGCACGCGTATCGAGCGGCGGCGCCGCGCCGAACCCCGACCCGACGAGGTTCGCCACCGCATGCTCGTACGACAGCCCGGCCAGCACCGTATGCTCGACCGGCCCCGTCATCACGCGCATCTCCGCCTGGTTGTCGAGCGCGAGATGGTTCACGTGCTCGCGCGACCACGACAGCGAACGGTTCAGCACGCCCGGCGCCAGGTAGGGCGCGACGAAATTGACGGCCGCGCCCGCGAAGTCGACGTCGAGATGCGTATAGCGCACGTTCTGCCGGACTTTCCACGTCGAATCGAAACGATGCTCGAACGCGTAGCCGATCATCGCCTGCGTGCGGTCGTACGTGTCGAAGCCGGGCAGCCCCGGATAGAAGCGCGTCGGTATCCGCCGGCCCGCGTCGGGCCACAGCGTGCCGAGGGCCGGCAGCCAGCCCGCGAAGTTGTTGTGCGGATCGCGCTGGAACGAACCCAGCAGCGTGACACTCGTATCGGCGTTCGGCTGCCACGTCAGCGACGGCGCGACGACGATCCGCTGCTGCCGCGAATAGTCGATCTGCTCGTCCGCGCGGCGCGCGAGGCCGTCGATCCGGTAGCGCCACGTGCCGTCCTGCGTCACGGGCCCGCTGAAATCGAACGCGAGTTGCCCGCGATCGCGGTTGCCGGTCTGCACGGCGAGCAGGTGCTGCGCGTCGCGCGTCGGCCGCTTGCTGACCATGTCGACGATACCGCCGGGGCTCGCCTGCCCGTACAGCACCGACGCCGGGCCGCGCAAGACGTCGATGCGTTCGAGCGTCCACGGATCGACGACGCTCGCGGCCCAGTTCACGCCTTTCGGCAGCGGCAGGCCGTCGAGCATCTGCGGATTGATCGCCGCCGCCGCGAAACCGCCGAAGCCGCGCAGGAACACGCTCTCGAGCACGCCGCCGGGGCGCGAGTCCGCGTACGTGCCCGGCGTGTAGCGCAGGCTGTCGCCGACGCTGTGCACGTCCTGCCGGTCCATCTGCTCGCGCGTGACGACCGACAGGCCCTGCGGCACCTCGACGATCGCCGTGTCGGTCTTGGTGCCCGCGCGCGACACGTCGGCCGCGATGCCGTTCACGGGGCCGACGCCCGTCTCGCGCCGCCCGTCGACGACGATCGGCGCGAGCAGCGGCGCATCCGCGGGCTCGCCCGCGTCCGGCGCATCTTGCGCGGCAGCCGAAGCGGCGATCGGCATCGTCGCCGCGCAGGCCAGTACGGCCGCCCAGCCCGGCACGCGCCGCAACGCCGCGCACGGCAACGGAAATCCAGGCCGCGCATCGCGGCCGATGTGTGATCGATTCATGTCGGGTTATCCGGAAAGCGGAGACGGGCGTCGGCGAATACGTCGCGCCCTTGGGTACGGAGACGGGCCGCTCTTGCAACGGCGACCTCGACTGAACAGCGAATGCGAATCATTTACGCCGACGCGACGCGGGTAAATGCCGGTGGACGCAATCGACGAATGTGCGGCATGCATCGATCGGCCGCAGGTTTATTCGTCTGACGTTAACAAAATGTCACGTTTGAATGTCGTTATCCTGAACGACCAAATGAATGATCGGATGATAGGATAGCGACACCCTCAAGTTTCAAGCGACACACTTAATGTCAAGCCTGCCCCCGGCCACCCGACACTCGCTCGTCGATTCCGCGATCGAGATCCTCAAATCCAATATCACTTCCGGCATCTGGCGCGTCGGCCAGCGCATTCCGACCGAGCTCGATCTCGCGAAGCAGCTCGAAGTCGGGCGCAACACGGTGCGCGAGGCGGTTCGCACGCTCGCGTATTCCGGCGTGCTCGAAGTGCGCCAGGGCGACGGCACCTATGTGCGCCGCAACGTCGATCCGGCCGAAACGATGCGCAACGTCGATCGTGCCGCGCGCAGCGACCATCTCGAACTGCAATGCATGCTCGAAACGGAATGCGCGCGCTACGCGGCGCGCCGGCGCACCGACGAGGATCTCGCGACGCTGCGCAAGCTGCTGAAGGCGCGCGGCGAGCGCGAAGCGTCGCGCGACGTGAAGAAGTTCGTCGAGCGCGACCGCGCGTTTCACATCGCCGTGGCCGCCGCCTCGCACAATCACGCGCTCGAAGCGCTGTATCGCTATTTCTCGGGCTCGATCCTCGCGAACGTGGAAGACATCCTCGTCGAACTCGACGAGGCCGAGATCCCCGAGCCGGACATGCGGGCGCACCAGGCGGTGCTCGATGCGATCGAACAGCGCGACGAAAACAAGGCGGTGCGCGCGACGCTCGCGATCCTCAAGCCGCAGATGACCTGGCTCGAGACGCGCGAGGCGCCCGCCGCCTGACGGGCCCGGTACGCCCGCTACGCGCTACGCCGCGACGGCCTCGATCACGTCGATCTGCCCGTCCGGCGCGGAGCGGAACCCCACGGGCCGCCAGCCGGCGGCGGCGAGCAGCGCGTCGTATTCGTCCCGCGTGCGCTCGCGGCCGCTGCCCCAGCACATCATGTGGATGTCGTAGAGCTTCGAGAAATGCGCGACGCCCGGCGCCGGCACGACCCGCTCGATCACGAACACGCGCGCGCCGTCACGGGCGCTTTCGCGTGCCCGCCTGAGGATCGCCACGCATTCGTCGTCGTTCCAGTCGTGCAGGATCAGCTTCAGCAGGTAGACGTCGGCGGCCGGCACCGCGTCGAACATATTGCCGCCCGCCTTGCTGCAGCGCGCGCTCACGCCCATCCGCTGCGCCCAGTCGTCCGCGTCGCCGTCGATCACCTCCGGCAGGTCGAACACGACACCGGTCAGCGCGCCGAACCGCCGCAGCAGGCTGCACAGCATGTGCCCCTGGCCGCCGCCGATGTCGCACGCATGCGTGCCCGGCGCGAACGTGACGTCGCGCAGCGCATCGACGACCTGTTCCGACTGCACGGTCGAGAAGCTCGACATCGCGCGCTTGAAATCGCTTCGGTAACGTTCGTGATCCTTCGCATAGTCGAACGCCATCGCGCCGAACTCGCGGACGAAACCGTTCTGCTTCCCCTCGCGCACCATGTCGGGCAGGTGCGCCCAGATCGCGTAGTGCTCGGGGCCCTCCTGCAACAGCACGAAATCGCGCAACGTACTCGCGGCGTCCGCGTGCAGCAGCGCGCCCGACGCGGTGGCCCGGAAGCCGCGCCGCGGGTCCTCGTCGAGCAGCCCGAGCGCGGCGAGCGCACGCAGCAGCCGGTACAGCAGCGGTTCGTCGACGTCGAGCGTCGCCGCGAGCGCGGCCGACGAAACCGGTGCATCCGTGGTGACCGCATCGAACACGCCGAGCCGCGTGCCCGCATACAGGATCCGGCTGCGCCACCGCCCGAACAGCGTATCCAGCACCTGTTTTGCCGCATTTTCCATAAAGCACTCCTGAACAGGGTTCGACCGCGCCGGCACGTGATGTACCGGGCGATCGCATCGTCAACGAAGCAGGCGGATCACTGCTCGTGCAGGAATTCCCGGATCGGGTAGCCGACATGGCGCTGCGCATCGAGCGTATAACCGAGGATGCGGTCGCCGCGCTTGAGCTCCGTGATGTTGTGCACGCTGCCTTTCGGCCCGAGCACGCGCACGTGCCAGTCGTCCTGCGCAATGATGTTGATCGCGCGATTCGCGGCATTCTTCGCCTCGATCAGCAGCAGCGGCCGCGTCTCGACCTTCGCGCGCCCGACCACGACGCGGCGTGCCTTGCCCTGCACGTTGACGGCCAGGATCTCCGCGCCCGATTCGAGCTCGGCGAGGTAGCGGGTGCGGTTGTCCGGCGCGACGACATACGAATGGAGCGCGGCCGCGTTCACGCGGAACGGGCGCGTCGGCATGTACGGCAGCGGGTGCGTCTCGCTGCTGATCAGGATCATGCCGGTCGAATACGAGCCCACGAGGATGCCCTCGTCCTGCTCGAAGCGCGAGCAGGTGTCGACGCAGACGCGCTCGCCCGGCCCCAGGTGCGTGAGCCCGACGATCTCGATTTCCTCGAGCTGCAGATCCTCGACCGTGTCGCTGCAGATCGACACGAGCTGCGTGGCCTGCCCGACCTGCGTCGGCGTGAGCAGCACGCCTTCGGGGCCGCGCTGCAGCACGTTCAGCGTCACTTCGGCATCCTCCAGGTCGGCGACGACGGTGATCAGCTCGCCCGCCGCGCGATCGGCGGCCGCCAGCAGGATCTCGAGCGGGATCTTGCTCGGGTCCTGCAGGAATTCGACGAGCAGCCACGGCGTGGACACCGACAGCTCGCACGCGCGCGTGAGCGTCGCCTCGCCCGTCACTTCGATGAACACGCCGAGCTCGACGCCGTCCGGCACCGCGAAATCGACCGGCAGTCCATCCTTCACGAGGACGATCTGCACCTGCTCGAGCAGCGCGGCATCGGCCGGCTGCCGATCGACGACCGCGACCTTGCACGCGCTCGGCGGCAGCCGCCCGGCCTGCTCCGCATCCTTCACGACGAATGCGGACACGCCGACATGCAGCGCTTCCTCGGTGATCTCGTCCGCGAGCTCGCCGATGTTGCGCAGGTCAATCCAGGAAAGCTTCTTCAAGGCCAATCTCCTTCGAAGGGGATAAAGCAGGTTGAATGACAGGGTGAAACTAGCGACTGACGGCAACGGCCGAACGCGACGCGGCGGCCCGCATCCGGCAATCCACCCAGCCGGCGCCCGGCTCGTAGCCGGCCAGCCGGACGCCGGGCGCGACATCGGCGAGCCCGACGGCCGTGCCGCCGTCGGTCCGGAACCGCACCGCGCGGTCGCCGCGCAGCACGACACGCGTGCTCGTGCCGGATGCACTGCGCGTGTGCAACGCGACGAGCGGCGCGGATTCGATCCGCACGCGGCCGACCACGATCGCGCGCGTGTCGCCCGCCGCGCCGACCGTCAGGATCCTCTCGCCCGAACGCAGCAGCGAAAGCTGGCGCGCGCGGTCGCCGCCGCAGAACACGAACGATTCGGCCGAGCCCGCGTCGATGCCGAACACGAGCGGCCGGCCCGGCGGGTGCGCGGCGCCGGCCGCGACGACGAGCAGCATGCTGGTCGCGCTCGCGCCGGCCAGCACGCACTCTTCGCCGTCGAGCTGCGAACAGCCGTCGATCACCGCATGCAGGCCGACGCCGAGCGGCTCGACGCGCTGCACCTCGAATGCCTTCAGCTTCAGCGGCTCGCGCGAGCGCAGCTCGCCGCACGCGGCCAGCACGCCGCGCAACGCGGCCGCATCGCGCGGTGCGAACGCGATGTCGACCGGCGACTGCGCATGCTTGCGCGCGAGGTAGGCCGCGCCGTGCGGATCGGCGAGCGACACGACGATGCGGCACGCGGCGTCGCGGACACCCTCGAGCAGGCGCTCGAGCGGCATCGTGGTCGCGAGCGTGTAGTCGAGCAGGACGAACGCGTGCCGCGCGATCGCGGCGCGCGCGGCATCGAAATCGGCCGCGCCGTCGATCCTTACGCGAACGCCCGCGAGCGGCGCATGCGCGTCGTCGACCAGCGTCGCGACGCCCGCCGTCGAAACGGTCAATAGCGCCGCCGCGCCGGCCGCGCACGGTTCGCGACCGGCCTCGGCCACCACGACGCGGCGCGCGCCGGCCCTCGCCGCGTCGGCCGCGACGGCGCCTGCCTGCGCGCCGAGCGCGCGCAGGTCGATCCACGGATAGCGATGCATGGAAACCCTCGATGGTCGAAAAAGACCGGGTACGACGGCCCGGCGCAGCGGATCAGGCGGCCAGGTGCGCGGCGCGCCGCTCGACGCCGTGCACCGCGTCCGACAGGCGGCGGATCAGCGGGGCGGCCTTCGGCGCGGCGAACACGTTGCGGCCGGCCGCGATGCCGAGCGCGCCCGCGTTCATCACCCGCGACGTGAACGCGACGAACTCGTCTTCGGGCAGCTTCGCGCCGCCCGCGACCAGCACCGGCAGCGACGAACCGGCGATGATGTCGGCCATGCTCGCGGCGTCGCCGCTGTACGGCAGCTTGACGATGTCGGCGCCGAGATCCGCCGCGACGTTCGCCGCATGCGCGATCAGTTCGGCCTGCGGACGATCGCCGAGGCCGGGGCCGCGCGGATAGATCATCGCGAGCAGCGGCAGCGACCAGCGCGCGCATTCGGTCGCGATGCGGCTCAGGTCGAGCAGCTGCTGGGATTCCGTTTTAGAGCCGAGATTCACGTGCACGCTGACCGCGTCCGCGCCGCTCGCCAGCGCGTCCTCGACGTTCGCGAACAGCGTCTTCGCGTTCGCGTCCTCCGCGTAGCGCGTGCAACCGTTCAGGTGCACGACGAGCGCGAGATCGCTCAGCACGTCGGGCGCCAGGAAGCGCGCACGGCCCCGATGCACGACGATCGCGTCGCCGCCGTGCGCGGCGATGTCGCCAACCAGTTGCCGCAACTGCTGCGGATGGGCGATCGGCCCGTCCGCGAGCGAATGATCGAGCGGCACCATCAGACACTTGCCCGACGCGGCACGCACCACCCGCCGCATCCTGAGCGCCTTGCCAGAAACCGATAGAAGAGCGTTCATCCGTGATTCCTCGCCAGAAATGGAAAGGCCGGCCCGTTCGACTTCAGCCTGCCCCCGGGGTGCCCGTTTGCGGGCGGAACTGGAGCGACAACCGAGCAACGCTTGCAGCAAATCTTGCGACGTGTAAGACTTGCATAGACCCAATCATCCTATGATTGGATCATCCTTGCAAGTGCCTTGCGAGCGATCCTGTTTCCCGACCGGGGGACGCATTCGTCGCGGCATCGCTTCCCCTTTGCAGACAACGGCAGCACATCAACCCGTGAGGTGTCTATGAAGTTCGGCGTGTCCTTCCTGCCCGATACCGGCCCGGCCGACCGCCCGGCGGCCGACTATTACGCCCAGGCGCTGAAGCTCAGCGCGCTGTCCGAGCGGCTCGGCTACACGTACGTGAAGATGACCGAGCACTACCTGAAGCCGTACGGCGGCTACAGTCCGTCGCCGCTGATGTTCCTCGCGGCCGTGGCCGCGCAGACGAAGTCGATCCGCCTGATGACGGGCGGCATCCAGGCGTCGTTCCATCATCCGATCCAGCTCGCGGCCGAAGCCGCGCAGCTCGACGCGATCTCGAACGGGCGGCTCGAGCTGGGCTTCGCGCGCGCCTTCCTGCCTTACGAATTCGACGCATTCGGCATCGATCTCGATTCGAGCAAGACGCGCTTCCAGCAGACGATCGACGCGACGGTGCGGCTCCTCGCCGAGGAATCGGCCAGCGAGGACACCCCGTTCTTCCGCTACCGCGACGCGCAATCGCTGCCGCGCCCGACGCAGCAGCCGCGGCCGCCGGTGTGGGTCGCGGCGCTGCTCACGCCGTCCAGCTTCGAGTGGATCGGCGAACGCGGCTTCAACCTGCTGATGGCCGCGCCGCCGCGCAAGGCCGCGCTCGCGAAGACACAGGAGATGGTGGCGCTCTATCGCGACACGTTCGAGCGCCATCACGGCCACACCGGCCGCAAGCCGCAGGTCGCGATCAGCATCCCGCTGATGATCGGCACGTCGGACGCGCATGCGCTGGCACTCGCGGAGCCGCGCCTGCGTCATCACTGGCGCAATTTCGCGGAAGCGGCGAAGTCGTGGGAGCAGGTGCAGTCGCCGGCCTACCAGGGCTACAACGAAGCGATGAAGAACAAGATGGGCGGCATGGACACGGCCGACCTCGACGCAACCGCCGTGCTCGGCACGCCCGACACCGTGCGCCAGCGCATTCGCGCGCTCGAGGCCGACCTCGGCCTCGACGCGATCCTGTGGCACATCGACTACGGCGCGCAGCCCTACGAACTGATGAGCAACAACCTGGAGGTGTTCGCCCGCGACGTGCTGCCGGGACTATGACGCCATGCCGATTCCTTCCGGATCCACCACGAGCTCGCCCATGACACCGTCCCTGTCACTCGACACGATCGTCGTCGGCGCCGGCATCGGCGGCCTCGCCGCCGCGCTCGCGCTGCGGCGCGCCGGCCATCGGGTCACCGTCCTCGAACAGAGCCGGGCGTTTCGGGAAGTCGGCGCCGGGCTGCAGGTCGTGCCGAACGCGACGCGCGCGCTGCGTGCGCTCGGCGTGCTCGACCGGCAGCGGCTGGCCGCCGTCGCCCCGATCGCGACGATCCGCCGCCGCTGGCAGGACGGCAGCCTGCTCGGCGCCTTCCCGCTCGGCGACGCGGTCGAAGCCGAGTTCAACGCGCCGTACTGGAACGCGCATCGCGCCGACCTGCATGCCGCGCTGCTCGACGCCGTGCGCGACCCGTACACGGCCGGCCCGCCGGTCGCCGTCCTCGGCGGCATCGCGGTGCGCGGCCTCGACGCATACGGGCCGGGCGGCGCGACGCTCGTCGATGCGGCGGGCACGCGCTGGCGCGCGGATCTCGTCGTCGCGGCCGACGGCATTCATTCGACGCTGCGCCACGCGCTGCTCGGCGACGACGCGCCGCACTACAGCGGCGACGACGCGTATCGCGCGCTGATCGACGCCGATGCGATCGACCCGCGCTCGCCCGTGTTCGAGATCGTCAAGGAACCGCAGGTGACGATCTGGCTCGGGCCCGGCCGGCACGCGATCCATTACTGGGTGCGCGACCGCCGGCTGCTGAACCTCGTCGTGATCGTGCCGGGCGACGGCAGCACGCGCGAATCGTGGAGCAGCAAGGGCGACCGCGCGACGCTCGAGGCCGAGCTCGCCGGCTGGGATCCACGCCTCGTCGGGCTGATCCGCTGCGCGTCGCACCTGAGCCGCTGGTCGCTGCACGACCGGCAGCCGCTCACGCGCTGGGTGTGGGACAGCGTGTGCCTGCTCGGCGACGCATGCCACCCGATGCTGCCGTACCAGTCGCAAGGTGCCGCGCAGGCGCTCGAGGACGCGGTCGTGCTCGGCCGGTGCGTGACCGGGCTCGCGTCGAAGGACGCGCTCGGCGCCGCGCTGGTCGAATACCAGCGCCTGCGGATCGACCGCAGCGCGCGGATCCAGCTTGCATCGGCCGGCAACGGCGGCGTATTCCACCTGCCCGACGGCCCCGAGCAGCAGGCGCGCGACGCCGAGCTCAAGTCGCGCCGCGCCGACTTCAAGTCCTATCACTGGACCTGGGCCGACGCGTACCAGCTTTGACGCCCGCCCCGGTGCCGTGCAGCGCGACCCGCGCGGTACCGGGGCTCCTCGCGACAGGACCGCATCATGACGAACACCGTGGACATTGCGCAGCAACTGAAACAGGCGATGCGCGGCGTGGCCGCCACCGTCACGATCGTGACGACCGGCGGCGACGGCGCCGCCGCCGCACCGTGCGCGCTGACCGCCAGCTCGTTCACGTCGGTCGCGCTCGATCCGCCGACCGTGCTGGTGTGCATCAACCGGCGCGCGAGCATTCACGCGTCGATCACCGGCCGCCGGCGCTTCTGCGTGAACGCGCTGCGAAGCTGCCACGTGCCGCTCGCGCTCGCGTGCAGCACGACGGGCTCCGACGCGCGTTTCGCGCACGACGCATGGCGTACCGACGCGGCGACGGGCCTGCCGTACCTCGAGAACGCGCAGACGTCGTTCTTCTGCGACACGCTCGAACAGGTCGAGGTCGGCTCGCATTCGATTCTGGTCGGACGGGTCACACGCGTCGCAATGTCCGCCGACGTGAACCCGCTGATGTACGTGAACGGCGCGTTCGCCGCCGTCCGCTCGCTGCCGTCCGATGCCGGCGGCAGATGACGGGCGCACGTTCCGTTGTTTCGAGCATTCGTTCGCAGGGTTCGCGCCCGGCTCGTTCGCTCAAGAAAACACGCGCCACCCCACCGATGCGTGCGTTACGCGTGATGCCGCACGCAATCGTTGCGTGCGCTGCAGTCACGCTGCGCGCGCACATCACGCACTACCATTGCGCCGCATGCACGCGATGAAACGGAGAAGCCGATGGCACCCGACCTGAACCTGCTGATTTCGCTCGATGCGCTGCTCGAAGAGGGCAGCGTCGTCGGCGCCGCACGCCGCATGAACCTCAGCCCGCCCGCGATGAGCCGCACGCTCGCGCGCATCCGCGAAACGGTCGGCGACCCGATCTTCGTGCAGGCCGGCCGCAAGATGGTGCCGACGCCGCGTGCGCTCGAACTGCGCGGCGTCGTCCGCGAAACCGTGGAGCGCGCATCGCAGTTGCTCGCGCCGTCCGCGGAAATCGATCTCGGCACGCTCGACAAGCAGTTCAACGTGCGTGCGAACGACGTCTTCGTCGGCCTGCACAGCAGCCGGCTGCTCGAGGAGATGGCGCGCGGGATGCCGCGCGCGATGCTGCGCTTCATGCCCGAGGAAGACGACATCGACGACGACGCATTGCGCAGCGGCCGCATCGACCTCTTCATCAGCGCGTCGCGCCGCCTGGGGCCGGAGATTCGCGTGCAGCCGCTGTTCACGACGACCTTCGTCGGCCTCGCGCGCCACGACCACCCGATCTTCGACGACGACATCACGCCCGAGCGCTTCGCGCGCTGGCCACATATCGGCGTGTCGCGGCGCGGCAAGTCGGCGGGGCCGATCGACGACGCGCTCGCCGCGCGCGGGCTCGCGCGCCACGTGGTGCTCGTCGTGCCGACGCCGTATGCGGCGATCTTCGCGCTGCAGGCGTCGGACCTGATCCTGCCGCTGCCCGAGCATCTCGCGCGCGGCGCGGTGCGGGCCGGGCTCGGCGTGCGCACGTTCGAACTGCCCGTGCCGCTCGAAACCGTGCTGATCACGCAGGCGTGGCATCCGCGCTTCCAGAGCGACCCCGCGCACCAGTGGTTGCGGCGTGTCGTGCGCGGGCTGTGCACCGGCCAGCCGGCGCTGCGTGCGGCGCATGCATGACGGATGCGTCGCACGCACTCGTCGAGTGCAAAGACGTCACTGTTCGGCATGCATGGCGCGACCGTAGACTGGTTTCGTCCTTTCTCATGGAGCGTGTGCAGTGCATGAAGCAGCAGATCAGACGCGCGCCGTCGCGGCGCCGCCCCGCCGCCTGACTCGCGCGGCCGCGGCGCTGATCGCGCGCATCGACATCTTCACGCCGCGCGGCGCGTATGTCGCGCGCTCGGTCATCGCCGCCGCGCTCGCGCTCGGCGTCGCGTACCTGCTCGAACTGGAAACCCCGTATTCGGCCGCGTCGACGGTGCTGCTCGTGATCAATCCCGTCCAGGGCGCGGTGATCGGCAAGGGCGTGTGGCGCGTGGTCGGCACGATCGCGGGGATGGTCGTCGCGTTCGTGCTGATGGGCTGCTTCGCGCAGCAGCCGCTGCTGTTCATCCTCGGCTTCGCGTTCTGGCTCGGCGTCTGCGTCGCGGGCATGACGCTGCTGCGGCACTTCCGCGCGTCGGGCACCGTCGTGGCCGGCTACACGATCGGCCTCGCGACCTACGGCGCGATGCAGCATCCCGAGCTGACCTTCGAGCACGTGATCGGGCGCGGCTCGACGGTCGCGATCGGCGTGCTGTGCCTGAGCCTCGTGTCGATGCTGCTCGGCACGCGCGACGTGCACGCGAAGCTCGACGCGCTGGTGACGCGCATCACCGCCGACGTCGCGCGGATCATCGCCGCGCAGCGCAACGGCCTCGCGGCGGCACCGGCCGACGACAAGCGGCACGCGCTGTTCGCCGGCATCTACGGCATCGACGATCTGCTCGCGCTCGGCAAGGCCGAATCGGAGGATCTCGCGCAACGCGCGGCCGCCGTGCGGCACGGGATGGCATCGCTGTTCGGCGCACTCGTGGGCGGCATGCCGCCGCTGCCGGCCGACAGCCCCGGCGCGCGCGCGGTCGCATCGCTGCAGCCGCGTCTCGCGGCCGCGTGGCAGGCCGCCGCCGACGCATTGGGCGACGGCCCCGGCGGCGCGACGCACGCGCGTGCGCTGCTCGGCGATGCGCGCGAACGCCTGCGCGACGCGCTCGACGGCATCGCGCTCGGCGATCCGCGCGACGAGGCGGCGTTGCTGATCGCCGGCGAGCGGCTGATCGAGCAGATCGACGACTACCGCGCGGCGCTCGACGGGCTCGTCGAACTGCAGCGCCCGCGCCCGGGCTACCGGCCCGCGCGGGTGCGCTTTCACCGCGACACCGGCGCGGCCCTGCGCAACGGCGTGCGCGCCGCGTGCGCGATCGTGATCTCGGGCGCATTCTGGCTCGCGACCGGCTGGAACCAGGGCGACATGATGCTGCTCGTGGTCGCGCCGTACTGCGCGCTGCTCGCGACCGCCGGCAACCCGGCCGCCGGCGCGCAGGCGTTCATCAAGGGCACGGTGCTCGCCGTGCCGGCCGCGTTCGTGTGCGCGTTCGGCATCCTGCCGCGCATCGAAGGCTTTCCGCTGCTCGTCGTCGCGCTCGCGCTGTTCTGGATGCCCGGCATCTACGCGACGAGCGTGCCGAAGACCTCGCTCGCGGGGCTCGCCTATCTCGTCGCGTTCAACACGCTGACCGGCGCGACCAATCCGTTCCGCCCCGACGTCGAGCTGTTCCTGAACCAGTCGGTCGCGTGGGTGCTCGCCACGTTCCTCACGCTGCTCACGTTCCGGTTGATCCTGCCGGGCAACCTGGCCACCGACGCCACGCGGCTGCGCCGCACGATCCGCGACGACACGCTCGCGCTCGTGGCCGGCCGGCGCGTCACGGCGGCGGGCTGGCAGCAGCGCCAGCAGCACCGCATCGCGCAGCTCGGCGCGCTGCTCGCGGGCCAGCCGGCCGCGATGACGCAGGCGAGCATCGAGGCGCTCGCGGCGCTGCACGTCGGCAAGGAGCTGCTGCGGATCCGCCGCGGCGCCGCGCGCGACGGCCTGCCCGACCCCGCGCGGCGATGCGTGCGTGCGGGGCTCGCGGGCCTCGCGCGGCACGCGGCCGCCCCGCCGCGCGCGGCCCGGCATGCACGGCGCGCCGCGCACGCGCTGGCCGGCCTCGCCGCCGCGCAGCCGGGCAACACCGAACTGAAGTGGCTGATGGCCGCGTTCGCCGACGTCCACGTGCTGCTGCACACGTACGCCGCCTATTTCACCGCCGTTCCGGAGCGCGCCCGCGATGCTCAGTGAATTCCCGCTGGCCGGTATCTACCTGCCGCCCTTTTTCGTCTATGCGTGCGCGACCGTGCCGCTCTACCTGGCCGTGCGCGCGCTGCTCGCGCGGCTCGGCGTGCTGCGCCGCGTGTGGCATCCGGCGCTGTTCGAGTTCGCGATTTCGCTCGTGCTGGTCGCCACGCTGATCCTCTATTTCTAGCCTCCCGTCGGAACGTATCGCGTCATGTCGCTCAAACCCCTCACCCGCTCCCTGCTGACGCTCGCCACCGTGGCCGTGGCGATCGTGCTGGTCGCCGCCCTCTGGCACGCATACGTCCTCGCGCCGTGGACGCGCGATGCGCGTGTCAGCGCGCACGTCGTGCGGATCGCGCCCGAAGTGTCGGGCACCGTCGTCGAAGTCGCGGTGGTCGACAACCAGCGCGTCGCGAAAGGCGACGTGCTGTACCGGATCGATCCGCAGCGCTTCGCGCTGGCGGTGGAACAGGCCGAGGCGCAGGTCGCCGCGACCGCCGAGTCGATGCGCCAGAAGCGCGACGAAGCGCAGCGGCGCACCGGCCTCGACGATCTCGTGCCGCGGGAGGACATCCAGCGCTCGAGCCGCGCGGTGGCGATCGCGCAGGCCGAGTACCGCAAGGCGCTGGCCGCGCTCGATGTCGCGAAGCTCGACCTCGAACGCACGACGCTGCGCTCGCCGGTCGACGGTTACGTGACGCAGCTGCGCCTGCGCCACGGCGACTACGCGGTCGAAGGCAAGCCCGGCATCTCGGTACTCGACGCGCACAGCTTCTGGATCACCGGCTATTTCGAGGAGACCAAGCTGCGCCGCGTCGCGACGGGCGCACCCGCGACGATCCGGCTGATGGGCTTCGATCCGCTGCTGAGCGGGCACGTGACGAGCATCGGCCGCGGCATCGCCGACGAAAACGGCACGCTCGACGAACTCGGCCTGCCGGCCGTCAACCCGACCTTCAGCTGGGTGCGGCTCGCGCAGCGCATTCCGGTGCGCATCGAGATCGACCGGGTGCCGGCCGGCGTGCTGCTGGCGGCCGGCATGACGTGCAGCGTCGAAGTCGGCGAACGCGGGCGCGAGCGCACGCCGCGCGGCCGGCTCGCGTCGTGGCTGCACGCGTGGATGTGACGGAGGCGACGATGCGATGCCCGTTCCCTCCGGTGCGCGCGACGTGCCGCGTACGCACCTTCGTCGCGGCCTGCGCGTGCGCGCTCGCCGCATGCACGACGGTCGGCCCCGATTACGTGGCGCCGCAGCCCGCGCATCCGCCCGGCTGGATCGCGCCGCGCGACACGGTGACGGCCGACCCCGCGCAGTTGCAGGACTGGTGGCGCGCGTTCGGCGATGCGCAGCTCGATGCGCTGGTCGAGCAGGCGATCGCGCACAACCAGGATCTCGCGATCGCGCGCCAGCGCTTGCTGCAGGCGCGCGCCGAACGCGACCAGATCGCGAGCCGCCTCGGCCCGACCGTCACCGCAGGCGGGAACGCCGATGCGCTGCGCTCGTCGCGGGCGCTCGAATGGCCGCCCGGGATCGGCCAGTCGCGCACCTACCGGCTCGGCTTCGATGCGTCGTGGGAACTCGACCTGTTCGGCGGCACGCGACGCGCGGTCGAATCCGCCGATGCGCAGATCGACGCGCTCGACGACGATCGCCACGCGATCCTCGTGAGCCTGCTGGCCGAGCTTGCATCCGATTACGCGGAACTGCGCGCGACCCAGGAGCGGCTGCGGATCGCAACGGACAACGTCGCGAGCCTCGACGCCACGCGGCAGCTGACCGAGCGCTCGAACCGGCGCGGCCTCGGCACGTCGTTCGCGGTCGCGCAGGCGCGTGCCGAACTGCAGCTCGCGCAGGCGGCGGTGCCGCCGCTGCAGCAGGACGTCGCGCGGCTCGCCCACGCGATCGGCGTGCTCGTCGGCGGTTTTCCGGAAACGCTGCGCGACACGCTGAGCGCACCCGGCGCGACCCTGCCGGTCGCGCCCGCGCTGCCCGTCACGCTGCCGTCGGACGTGATCCGCGAGCGCCCCGACATTCGCGCCGCCGAACGGCGGCTGGCCGCCGCGACCGCGCAGATCGGCGTCGCGCGCGCCGAGCAGTTTCCGCATTTCGCGATTCCGCTGAGCCTCGGCACGACGGCGAGCCTCGTGCAGGACCTGTTCTCGGGCGCGAGCGTCGCATGGTCGGTCGCGCTCGACGGCACGCAGACGCTGTACGACGGCGGCCGCGCGAAAGCCGGCGTCGATGCCGCGCGCGCGGCCGCCGAGGCCGCCCGGCTCGCATACGAGCAGCGCATCCGCCGCGCGTTTCGCGATGTCGAGGACGCGCTGGCGGCGATCGGCGCCGCGCGCGACCAGCAAGCCATGCTCGCCGCGGCGGTCGACAGCAGCCAGGACGCGCAGTCGCGCGCGACGCGGCTGTATCGCAACGGCCTCGGCGAATACCTGTCGGTGCTCACGGCGCAGCGCGCGACGTACCGCGCCCGCGATGCGCTTGCGCTCAGCCGGCTCGCCCAGGTGCAGGGCGCGATCGCGCTCTACAAGTCGCTCGGCGTCGGCTGGCGCGATGCGCCGCCGGTCGCGCAGGCCGGCGCGGCGCAAGCGAGCGCACATTGAATGCCCACGCACGGCCACCCGACGCTTCGGCGTCGCTCATCCAACGGAGAACCCTCGATGTCCGCTCTCAATCCGAATGATTTCGCGCTGCACGACATCCATCTCTTTCCGGTCTGCGTGTTTCGCCCCGAACACGCGACACCGGGCTACGCGCCGCGCTGGGAAGGCGAGATCGACACGCTGATGCGCCACGGCGAGCCGTTCGTGATCGTCTACGTCGAACTCGATAACGACGAGAGCCACGACGACCGCAAGCACCGCGCGGTCTGGCTCAAGCAGAACAAGGTCGAGCTGGGCGCCGTCTGCAAGGCGCTCGTCAGCGTCGAACCCGATCCCGACCGGCGCGCGGAAGTGGCCGCGCAGGGCGAGGTCGCCGTCAAGGCATTCGGGATTCCGCATCACGCGGTGGCGTCGTTCGGGCAGGCCGTCTCGCTTGCCGCCCGGCTCACGCGGCAGCATTCGGGCAACGACGCGCTGCAAACCGGACAACAGGCATGACGGGGCCGGCACGCCGGGCCACGTCGAATCCGCCACCAACACGGGGGCCCGCATGCGCTATCCCGCCCTGACGATCACCGGCTCGCACACGCTGGCGTCATGTCCGTCGCGGCTCCCCGATCCGGGCGAGATCCTGTTGTGGCGACTGCGCGGCGAATGGCAGCTCGTCACCAGCGAGCAAGGCCATCTCTGCCTGTCGAAGACGGAACTGCGGCGTGCCAGGATGCATCCGAACCGCGCGCACGGCCGCCGCTTCGCGATCGGCCGGTCGGCGCTGCGCGCGATCCTGGGGACGCTGGCCGGCCGCGCCGCCGACGAACTCACGCTGATCGAGCGCGAGGCCGACCATATCGCGATCGCGGGCTGCGACTCGCTGGACGGGCTCGACGTCGTGGTCGGCCACGCCGGCATCTGGATCGTGATCGCGATCGCCCGTGGCCCGATCGGGCTGGGCATGGCGCAAGCCGGCACGCCCGCCGGTCCGGCATCGCGCGACCAGCTTCGGCTGGACAGCCTCTCGAACGCATGCGGAAGCGGCCACGGCGCGACGCTCGCGTCGCTGGCGCCGTTTGCGGGGCCGTTCCGCGAGGTCGATACGCCGCATGCGGGCCGCTGGCGCCTGCTCGACATCCCGCTCCCCGGCCTGGCCTGCGCGGCCACCGTTGCCGCGCGCCAGATGGACAAGATCCATGCGGTGGGCTGGCGCGGCGAACGCAAGGACTGGCTGGCCGACCGCGATCGCCACCTGCGGGCGGCGGCGGCGTGCGGCGCAGCGGCCTGCGTCGCGGTCGAGACTGGATAAACCGGCGCAGCAATCCTCGCGGCGCATGCTTGCGCGACGGCCGCCGTCGGCATCGATGATGGGATGCCGTTCATGGGAACGCGCGAAGGTTCCCGGTTATGGGAGCACGCGCTCCGGATGCAAAGCACCGCCACCGCCGCCGCATCGCCATTCCGCGATTCTTTCGCCTCCTCCATCAAACCTCCATCTTTCCGCACAAAAAACTCCATCGGGCATACGCACACTGCGAACCGAAAATGCGGGCCATCGGGTGCCTGCGTCCCATGGAGTCCACATGAAGAATCAGAAACGAGCCTGCTACGGCGCCGTGTGCGCGCTGGTGGCGGCGATGCTGACGGGCTGCGGGCCCTCCGAACAGCAGGCCGCCGCGCCGGCCATCCCGGTGGCGGCGATGACCGTAACCGCCGCGCCCCTCGACGTGAGCGAAGACCTGCCGGGCCGCGTCGCGGCCGTGCGGATCGCCGAAATCCGGCCGCAGGTCAGCGGCATCGTCCAGCGACGGCTGTTCGAACAGGGCACCGAGGTCCGCGCAGGCCAGCCGCTGTTCCAGATCAACCCGGCGCCGTTCAAGGCCGACATGGATACAGCAGCGGCGGCGCTGCAACGCGCAGAAGCCGCGCTTGCACGAGCCAGGGTGCAGACCACGCGGCTGAAGCCGCTGGTCGAAGCCGACGCGATCAGCCGGCAGGTCTACGACGACTCGGTGTCGCAACGCGACCAGGCCGCCGCCGACGTCGCGCAGGCCCGCGCGACGCTCGCACGACGCCAGCTCGACCTCAAGTTCGCAACCGTCGAAGCGCCGATCACGGGCCGCATCGACCAGGCCCTCGTGACCGAGGGTGCGCTCGTCGCGAGCAGCGACAGCCAACCGATGGCACGCATCCAGCAGATCGACCAGGTCTACGTGGACGTGCGCCAGCCGGCCGCGTCGCTCGAATCGCTGCGCGGCGCGCTCGCGGCGCAGACGCAAGCGTCGAACAGCAACAGCCTGCCAATCGATGTGCTGCGCGAAGACGACACGCGCTACGACGTGCGCGGCCGCATGCTGTTCTCGGGCGTCAACGTCGATCCGGGCACCGGCGACGTGCTGCTGCGCGTGCTGGTCGACAACCCGAAACGCGAGCTGCTGCCGGGCATGTACGTCCGCGCCCGCGTACCGCGCGCGCACTATGCCAACGCGCTGATGGTGCCGCAACAAGCGGTCGTCCGCGCCGGCGGCAAGCCGCAGGTATGGGTGCTCGACGCGAAGGGCACCGCGCATCTGAAGGCCGTCGAAGTCGGCGAGCTGACGAACCGCAGCTACCGCATCAAGTCGGGCCTGCAGGCCGGCCAGAAGGTCGTCGTCGAAGGGATGGAACGCCTGGTCGACGGCGCGCCGGCCGCCGCGACCGACTGGAAGTCGCCTGACGCGGCGACCACCGCGTCCGCGCACTGAGCCACGAGGAGCCTCCAGTCATGGCTGAATTCTTTATCCGCCGCCCGGTGTTTGCGTGGGTGATCGCGCTCTTCATCATCCTCGCGGGGCTGATCGCGATCCCGCAACTGCCGGTCGCGCGCTATCCGTCGGTCGCACCGCCGTCCGTCACGATCACCGCGAACTACCCGGGCGCCACGCCGCAGACGATGAACGACGGCGTGCTGAGCCTTATCGAGCGCGAGCTGTCCGGCGTCAAGAACCTGCTGTACTTCGAATCGTCGGCCGATACGTCCGGTCAGGCGCAGATCACCGTGACGTTCAAGCCCGGCACCGATCCGGCGCTGGCGCAGGTCGACGTGCAGAACAAGATCAAGTCGGTCGAGCCGCGCCTGCCCGCGGCCGTGCGCCAGAACGGGCTGATCGTCGAATCCGCGTCGTCGGGCTTCCTGATGATCGTCAGCCTGCGCTCCGACAACGGCCGCTTCGACGAAGGCGCGCTCGCCGACTACATGGCGCGCAGCGTGTCCGAGGAGCTGCGGCGTATCGACGGCGTCGGCCGTGTGCTGCAGTTCGGCTCCGAACGCGCGATGCGCATCTGGGTCGATCCGCAGAAGCTGATCAATTTCGGGCTGTCGATGAGCGACCTGACGACCGCGATCGGCCAGCAGAACGTGCAGATCGCGCCGGGCAGCCTCGGTGCGCTGCCCGCATTGAAGGGCCAGCGCGTGACCGTGCCGCTCACCGCGCAGGGCCAGCTCACGACGCCGGAAGAGTTCGCGAAGGTCGTGCTGCGCGCGAACGTGGACGGCTCGAAGGTCGTGCTCGGCGACGTCGCACGCGTCGAACTCGGTTCGCAAAACTACACGTTCGTGAGCCGCGAGAACAACAAGCCCGCCACCCTCGCCGGCGTGCAGCTCGCACCGGGCGCCAACGCGGTGAAGACCGCGGAAGCGATCCGTGCACGCATGGCCGAACTGAGCAAGTCGATGCCGTCGGGCATGACCTACTCGATCCCGCTCGACACGTCGCCGTTCGTGAAGATCTCGATCGAGAAGGTGCTGCATACGCTGCTCGAAGCGATGGTGCTCGTGTTCCTCGTGATGTACCTGTTCCTGCAGAACGTGCGCTACACGCTGATCCCGGCCATCGTCGCGCCGGTCGCCATGCTCGGCACGTTCGCGGTGATGCTGCTGACGGGATTCTCGATCAACGTGCTGACGATGTTCGGCATGGTGCTCGCGATCGGCATCATCGTCGACGATGCGATCGTCGTCGTCGAGAACGTCGAACGCCTGATGGCGGAGGAAGGCCTGTCGCCGAAGGACGCGACGTCGAAGGCGATGAAGGAGATCACCGGTGCGATCATCGGCGTCACGCTGGTGCTGACCGCGGTGTTCCTGCCGATGGCGATGGCGAGCGGCTCGGTCGGCGTGATCTACAAGCAGTTCACGATGTCGATGGCCGTGTCGATCCTGTTCTCGGCGCTGCTCGCGCTGACGCTCACGCCGGCCCTGTGCGCAACGATGCTCAAGCCGGTCGAGCCGGGCCACCACGAGAAACGCGGCTTCTTCGGCTGGTTCAACCGCCGCTTCGATCGCCTGACGAAATGGTACGAGACGCGCGTCGGCCGCCTGGTCGGCCGCACGGGTCGCGTGATGCTCGTGTTCGTCGCGATCTCGGGCGCGCTGGTGTTCGGCTTCCGCGGCCTGCCGTCGTCGTTCCTGCCGGACGAGGACCAGGGCTACTTCATCACCAGCTTTCTGATGCCGGCGGACTCCACTGCCGAGCGTACGCATGACGTCGTCAAAACGCTGGAGAAGCATCTTGCCTCGCGTCCGGCAATCCGGTCGAGCATTTCCGTGATCGGCTACGGCTTCTCGGGCCAGGGCCCGAACGCTGCGATCAACTGGTCCGTCATGAAAGACTGGAAGGACCGCGGTGACGCATCGACGCTCGAAGAAGGCATGCGGGCCCAGCAGGCGATGGCCGGGGTCACCGAAGGCGCGGTGATGAGCCTGCTGCCGCCGGCGATCGATGAACTCGGCAACAGTTCGGGCTTCGCGATGCGCCTGGAAGACCGCGCCAACCAGGGCACGGCGGCGCTCAAGGCGGCTGAAGCGAAGCTGCTCGAACTCGCCGCGCAAAGCAAGGTCGTGACCGGTGTGTATCCGGACAGCCTGCCGGCCGGCACGAGCATCCGGCTCGAGATCGACCGCGCGAAGGCGCAGGCGCTCGGCGTCTCGTTCACGACGATCAGCGACACGTTGTCGACCGCGATGGGTTCGACCTACGTGAACGACTTTCCGAACGCGGGCCGCATGCAGCAGGTGATCATCCAGGCCGACGCGCCGGCGCGCATGCAGATCGACAAGGTGATGAAGCTGTACATGCGCAACGCGGCCGGCGGCATGGTGCCGCTGTCCGAAGTGGTTCGCCCGGTATGGACCGAGACCCCACTGCAGATGGTGCGCTTCAAGGGTTATCCGTCCGCGCGTATCTCGGGTATGGCCGCCCCCGGCCAGTCGAGCGGTGCCGCGATGGCCGAGATGGAGCGTCTGGCCGCGCAACTGCCCCCGGGCTTCGCGGTCGAGTGGACCGGCCAGTCGCTGCAGGAACGCCAGTCGGCGTCGGAAGCGCCGATGCTGATGGTGCTGTCGATGATCGTCGTGTTCCTCGTGCTCGCCGCGCTGTACGAAAGCTGGTCGATCCCGCTGTCGGTGATGCTGGTGGTGCCGCTCGGCCTGATCGGCGCGATCGGCGCGGTCCTGCTGCGCGGCTTGCCGAACGACGTGTTCTTCAAGGTCGGGATGATCACCGTGATCGGCCTGTCTGCCAAGAACGCGATCCTGATCGTCGAGTTCGCGAAGCAATTGCGCGAGGAAGGCAAGGGGCTCGTCGAAGCGGCCGTGCAGGCATCGAAGCTGCGCCTGCGCCCGATCCTGATGACCTCGCTCGCGTTCGGCCTCGGCGTGGTGCCGCTGATGATCGCGACCGGCGCCAGCGCCGAGACGCAGCACGCGATCGGCACCGGCGTGTTCGGCGGCATGGTGACCGCCACCGTGCTGGCCATTTTCTTCGTTCCGGTTTTCTACGTGTTCGTGATGAGCATCCAGGAACGCCTCTCGGCATGGCGCGCATCCGGCAAGAAGCCCGCCACCGTGACTCACGAACATGAAGGTTGACGCCATGCGATCGCTCATTCTTTCCGCCGCGGTTTCCGCCGCCCTCGCGCTGTCGGCATGCTCGATGGCCCCGAAGCTGGTCAAGCCCGCGATGCCGGTGCCGACCGCCTACACGACCGCTGCCGCGGCCGACCAGCACGCGAACGCGGCCGATCTCGGCTGGCGCACGATGTTCGGCGACCGCCGCCTGCAGCGCCTGATCGAGCTCGCGCTCGACAACAACCGCGACCTGCGCCTGGCCGCGCTGAACGTGCAGGCCGCCGAAGCGCAGTACGGCATCCAGCGTTCCGCGCGCCTGCCGTCGATCGGCGCCGGCGCGAGCTTCACGCGCCAGCGCACGCCGGCCGACTCGCAATCGAACCCGCCGATCTTCGAGACGACGCAGAACCAGTACGGCGTGAACGTCGGCGTCAGCGCGTTCGAGATCGACCTGTTCGGCCGCGTGAAGTCGCTGTCCGATGCGGCGTTCGCGCGCTACCTCGCGACCGACCACGGTCGCCGCGCGGTGCAGATCGCGCTCGTCGGCTCCGTGGCCAACGCGTATTTCGCCGAGCGTCTCGCGCAGGAACAGCGCGCGTTGTCCGAACGCACGCTGAACGACTGGCGCCAGTCGCTCGACCTCGCGCGCCGGCTCAAGCTCGCGGATCAGGCGAGCGGTGTCGACATCGCGCAGGCCGAAGGCCAGGTCGCGAGCGCCAGCGCCGATCTCGAAGCGCGCTCGCGCGCCGTCGAGCAGGCAGGCAACGCGCTGCGGCTGCTGGTCGGCACCGACCTGCCGAAGAACCTGCCCGACCCGCTGTCGCTGGAACGCCAGCCGGTGATGACGCAACTGCCGGCCGGCCTGCCGTCGGAATTGCTGTACCGCCGGCCAGACATCCAGCAGGCCGAGCAGAACCTCGTCGCCGCCAACGCCGACATCGGCGCGGCGCGCGCGGCGTTCTTCCCGCGCCTGTCGCTGACGTCGTCCATCGGTTTCCTGAGCCCGGGGCTGGGCAGCCTGTTCGCCGGCGGCCAGAACGTGTGGAGCTTCGCGCCGCAGGTCACGTTGCCGATCTTCCAGGGCGGCCGGCTGCGTTCCGAACTGAATCTCGCGGAAGTGCGCAAGTCCAGCGCGGTCGTCGAATACGAACGCGCGATCCAGACCGCGTTCCGCGAAGTGGCCGACGGCCTCGCCGGGCGCGAGACGTTCACCCGCCAGATCGATGCGCAAAACCGCGTCGTCAAGACCGCCGAGCGCCGTACCGATCTCGTGAACCTGCGCTATCGCGCCGGCATCGAGGATCGGCTGGAACTGCTCGACTCGCAGCGCCAGCTGTATGCCGCGCGTCAGGCGCTGCTGGATCTGCGCAACGCCGAACTGGGCAACGCGGTCGCGCTCTACAAGGCGCTCGGTGGCGGCCTGGTCGACACCGATGTGCCTCCCGCCAACAACGTGGCGAACAACTGAGCAACGCGTCGTCGCCGATCCGTTCGCGACGACCGCACGCACGATGAAGTCCGGCGGCGCACGTGCCGCGCCGCCGGCCCGCCTGCAGGTCACGTTCACTTTCAGTGATACCGATGAACCCTCTGATACTCATTGCCGAAGACGATCCGGAGATCGCCGACATACTCGACGCCTACCTGGCTCACGACGGCTTTCGCACCTATCGCGTCGGTCACGGCCAGGCCGTGCTCGACGTGCAGCGCGTGCTGAAACCCGACCTGATCCTGCTCGACGTAAAGATGCCGAACAAGGACGGCTGGGAAGTCCTGGTCGAACTGCGACGCCGCGGCGACACGCCGATCGTCATCATCACGGCGCTCGACCGCGAAATCGATCGCTTGCAGGGCCTGCGCTTCGGCGCGGACGACTACATCACGAAGCCGTTCAATCCGGCCGAGGTGGTCGCGCGCATCCGGGCGATCCTGCGCCGTCTGGAAACCGCCGCCGCGGGACGCTTCATCAAGGTCGGCAACCTCGAAATCGATACGCAAAGCTATCTGACCACGGTCCGCACGGACAGCGGGGAAACCAGCATCGCGCTGACGCTGACCGAATTCCGGCTGCTCGCCCATCTGGCCGGATCGCCGAACCGCGTGTTCACGCGCAGCGAACTGATCGACGCGTGCCTCGCCGACGTCGATGCGCTGGAACGCACCGTCGACAGCCATATCAGCCGGTTGCGCAAGAAGCTCGAAAGCGCGGGCGCGTCCGGGATGCCGGAAGTGATGCGCGGCGTCGGCTACCGGCTGCGCAGCAGCCAGTGAACCCGCATCATCGATCGCGGCTGCGCGCTGCGCGGATCGTCGGCCTCCTGACGGTCACGGTCGTGCTGACGATCGCGACCGGCTGGTTCGTCGTCTACGGCCTGATCCTCGTCGTTTCGTCTCCCGCGACCGACCACCCGATCGCCGTCGTGATCCGCGAGACGCCGGACTATCTGGTGCTCGCGGCGCTGCTGCTCGCGGGACTGGTTCGGGCGCTCGTCGATCTCGCCGGACTGGTGCGAGGCACCCGGACCTCGCGGTAGCGGTGCTCGACCGGTCTGATCGGGCCGTCGATCGCTTGCCGGATGCGTTCACGCATCCGTCATGAATCGCCTTTCACGACGGATTGACTCACGTCACTTTCCTCCGGATTCCGGGCTTGCACCGGCTCCATGCAGCGCATATACATTGGATTGCGCTCGGACGCTTCACCCGATTCGCACCGTCGCATCGATTCGGCATCCGTATCATTCCGCCGCATCGTTTCATGAAGCGAGCCTCATGATTCCCGTATCACGTTGTTCGACGCATTATCCCGCGCGGCGCTTTGATTTCCGAAACGATCCGCGGCGGATATTGAAGGCGACGGCATACCGCGATCCGCGCGAAACCGATGCGCACGCAAGCATCGGCTTCGCAACTGCCTGTGCATCACGATTCACGGATTCCGTGTACGACCTCGCCGGTCGACCTGATGTTCCTTTTTAAAACAATCGCGATCAATGCAATAAAAACTGAAAAGGATCGGACCATGTTCCATCGAAACCAGCTCGGATGTGCATGCTGCAGCCCGCATTTGCTCGCAGGCGCTCTCGGCCAGAGCGAGAGCGAATGGCAGGACCTGCTCAAGGAATTGAGCCAGCTCGAAGCGCCTGGCGCGCCCGAGGCCGTCATCTTTCACGGCGGGCTGATCTACCCGGACCCGGAGGATTGCAACACGCGTGTCGAAGCGCTCGGTATCGCCGAACACAAGGTCATCGCCACGGGTACGCTCGACGAGGTGCGCCGGCGCATGCGCGACAGCTATCCCCGGGCGCGCGAGCAGACGCTCGAACCGGGCCATGCGTTGCTGCCCGGCTTGATCGAACCACACGCGCATCTGCTGCCCAGCGCCGTGTTCCTCACTCAGCCGTGGCACGACCTGTCCCCGTTCGTCGAACAGAAACTGAATCCGGCCTACAGTGCCAAGACCATCGCGGACAAGCTCAAGGCATTGGTCGACGATGCGCAGCCCAATGGAAAAAATGGCGAAAAGTGGGTGTGCGGCAGCGGCGTCGACCCGTCGCTGATGCTCGAGTGGGTGGATATCGACCGCGAATGGCTGGACAAGATCAGCACGGACACATGCCTGTTCCTGATCAATGCCTCCGGGCATCTCGGCTATGCGAACGGCGCCGCGTTGAAGGCCGCCGGCCTCGAGGCCAGTTTCCCCAAGGGCGTGCTGACCGAATCGCAGGTCACGCTGATGACGAACACCGTCCCGCGCCCGACGCCGATCGCGTTGCTGTCCGCCTTGCGGAAGGTGATGTCGAATGCGAACGAGCGCGGCATCACCACCCTGTTCGACGCCGGCGTGGGGATGGGGCTGGGGTTCTATGAAGTGGTCCTGTTGCAGGCGCTGGCGAGCACGCCGTGGATGACGGTGCGCATGGGTGGCGCCCTGTTCGGCAACAACGACCTCTGGCCGCTGTGGCTCAACCAGTTCAAGCCGCAACTGGACAGCGCGCCCGAATCGCTGTTCACCATCCGCGCGATGAAGCTGATCGCCGATGGTTCCAACCAGGGCCTGACCGGCCTGCAAAGCGCGCCGTACAAGTGCTGCGCCGAGCACAGTGTGCCCGGCGTCGGGCCGAACGGCCTGTTCAATTTCACGCCGATCGATTCGCTCGCGCAGATCATGCAGCAGGTCGATGCGGCGGGCTGGCCGATCCTGGTCCATGCGAACGGCGACGAGGGGATCGCCAACGTGCTGGCCGCCTACCAGTTGGTGCTGAGCAAGGTTCCCGAGCCCGCTTCGCCCGCTCCCGCGCCGGTTGCGCAAGCGGAACCGTTGCGCCACCGGCTCGAACATGCGTCGCTGCTCGACGACGACGATCTGCGCACCATGAAGCGGCTGGGCATCTCGCCCAGCTTCCTGATCGGCCACGTGGGCTACTGGGGGCGCGCGTTCCGGAACACCATTCTCGGCGAAGACCGCGCGCAGAAGCTCGATCGATGCAAGTCGGCACTGCGCGAGGGCCTGCGCGTCAGCCTGCACAGCGATCACTTCGTCTCGCCGCTGGGGCCGTTGCGCTATATGGACCAGGCAATGTGGCGGGCGATGGAGGCCGACCCGGAGCTCGCGGTACTCAACGCGGCCGAATGCCTGAGCGCGCCCGAGGCGCTGCGCGCGGTGACCATCGACGCGGCGTGGCAATGCCACCTCGACGATCAGGTCGGTTCGCTGAAGGAGGGAAAACAGGCCGACCTCGTGATTCTGCAGCGCGATCCGCTGCAGGTCCAATCCGGCACCCCCTATCAACTGCGCGAGATCGTCGTGCAGGAGACATGGGTCAGCGGGCGCAAGGTTCACGACGCCACCCGGCGCGCGGAACGCCAGTAGGCGGTCACGTGATGTGCGCGGCCCGATGCGAAGCGGCACGAGCATCACTCTCACCCGAACCAGGAGAAACACGATGACCTTCAGGATTCTCAGTTGCGACGGCGGCGGCATTCGCGGGTTGATCACCGCCCTGCTCATCCAGGACCTCGACAAGCGAAGCGGGATCATCGCGAAAGCGGACGGCTTCGCCGGCACGTCCACGGGCGGCCTGATCGCCCTGGGGCTCGCGCGTGGCGCGCCCATTGCGGAGATCGTCGACATCTACCGCACGCAGGGCGCGGCGATCTTCAAGAAAAACGGCGCGTGGCTGGAACAGCAGCAAGCGCTCGAGCAGGGCACCGTGCAGGCCGGGCCGGGCCTGCGCGCGTGCGAGTATGTCAACACCGGGGTTCAGCAGATCGCGAACAAGCTGCTCGGTACTGCCAGGCTGACCGACGTGTCCCGCTTCGTCGCGATCAACTCGGCGCGCCTGTGGGAGCCGTCCACGAAAAGCTGGACGCCCTGCACGTTCTCCAACGGCGCCAGGAACCCGTACCGGGACATCCGCCTGTCCGATGCCGCGCTTGCGACGTCGGCCGCGCCGGCCTATTTCCCGCCGTACGAAATCGCCGGCCTCGGCTACTTCGCCGACGGCGGCGTGTTCGCGAACAACCCGTCGGTGGCCGCCATTGCCGAAGCGCTGGGCAACGGGCTCGTGGGCAGCCTGAACGACGTGCGCCTGCTGTCGCTCGGCACCGGAACGAGCCCGCTAGGCATTCCACCCGATGCGGTCGGCAATCCGTTGAACTGGGGCGTTTCGACGTGGCTGTGGCCGTTCGCGAGCGGGAACGTTCCGGCCGCGGCGTTGCTCGGGCTGACGATGGACACCACGGCGGCGATCGCCGCGATCCAGGTCGAGCAGATCCTGGGCAGCGGCTATCAGCGCGGCAATTTCCTGCTCGGACAACCGATCGGCCTGGACGAGTGGAAGAAAGTGCCGGAGATGGAGCAGGAAACCCGCGCGTACATGAATTCCGCCGCGTGGCGGCGCGTGTGCGAATGGGTGGAGACCCACTGGCGCTGATCGCGCGTCGATTACCGGCCGTCGCCTGCGACCGGCGACGGCCGGCATCGCTGCTGCCCGGGCGGCCCGACGCGTGCATGACCGCATCCCGCGCCAGCGTCAGCCGCGTGCGGCCGGACCGGGCGACCGCAAGCGCGTGCACCGGGAGCCGGTCATGCGCAACCGGCCGCGCTGAAACCACACGCTACGCGCGCCGCCGGTAAGTGCCCGGCGTGCTCCCCGTCCAGTGCCGGAACGCGCGATGGAACGCGCTCGGATCGTCGAAGCCGATGTCGGCGCCGATCGCCGCGATCGTGTCGGGCGTGTCGGTCAGCCGCTGGATCGCGATGTCGCGCCGCAGTTCGTCCTTGAGCACCTGGAACGTCGTCCCTTCGGCGGCCAGGTGGCGGCTCAACGTGCGCACCGAGCAATGCAGGTGCTCGGCCGCCTGGTCGATCACCGGCAGGTCGGGCAACGCGGCCGACAGGTACTGCCGCACGCGATGGCACACGAGCTGTTCGCTGAACGATTCGAAGATCCAGTCGCCGGGTGCGCGCGCGAGGAACTTGCGCAGGTTGCGCTTGCTCTGCCGGATCGGCGCGTCGAGATAGTCCGCGCTGAAGCGCATCAGCGTGCGCTCGCAGTCGAACGCCACGGAGCCGGTAAAGAAATACAGATGGTCGACCGCATGGCGCGGCCGCGGGCACGCGAACTCGATCTGCAGCAGCGGGATCTTCTGCCCGATCAGCCAGGAGCACACGCCGTGCACGAGCTTGAGCATCAGCTCCTGGCCGAGCGCGCCGATCGGGCCGATCGCGTCGTTCGGGCGCAGCAGCACCTGCGCGACGAGGCCGTCGCGCTTCGATTCGACGAAGAAATCGTCGAGCAGGATATGGAAGAATTGCCCGAAACGATGCTGCGCCGTTTCGAGGTTGCGCGCGTCGAGCAGGCTCAGGCACAGGTATTTCAGCGTGCCGCCGCGCAGCGGGCGCGAGAAGATGCCGGGCATCTCGTCGTCGAGGTCGATCGCGAGCGTGCGGTACAGCGTCGAGAACTGCTCCTCCGTCACGCGCGCATGCGGTTCGCCGAGCAGCTCGATCGGGATGCCGGCCCCGCGCAGGTAGCGCTCGACCACGTCGCGCTGCACGCCCGCGCTCGCGAGGAAGCCGTTGACGAGCGAGATCGGCACCGTCGCGCTCGGCGAAGGCAGCGCCCGCCCGGGCCCGGGCTGGGCGGAAAGTGCATCTGAACCGGTCATCGCGTCCCCGTCGGTCGAACCGCTCGCATTGTACTTGAGCGGCCCGCGCGGGGCCTTCCGGGCCCGGGGCACGCCGGGCCTTGCGCGGCGCGCCGACGCCATCAGTCGGTGCGGCTGAGTTCCCGACGCAGGATCTTGCCGACGGTCGACTTCGGCAGGCGGTCGACGAAGCGGATCAGCTTCGGCACCTTGTAGGCCGCGAGGCTCGCGCGGCAATGCGCGACGAGTTGTTCCTCCGAGACGTACGCATCCTGCGCCAGCACGACGAACAGCTTGACGGCCTCGCCCGTGCGCGCGTCCGGCACGCCGATGCACGCGCATTCGGCAACGCCCGGCATGGCGGTCGCGACGGCTTCCACCTCGTTCGGGTACACGTTGAAGCCCGACACGATGATCATGTCCTTCTTGCGGTCGACGATCCGCAGGAAACCGGCTTCGTCGAACACGCCGACGTCACCCGTGCGGAAATAGCCGTCGGTCGTGAACGCGGCCGCATTCGCGTCCGGTTTCTGCCAGTAGCCGCTCATCACCTGCGGCCCCTTCACGCAGATTTCGCCGGCTTCGCCGATCGCGACTTCGCGATCCTGGTCGTCGAGCAGCTTCACGTCGGTCGACGGCAGCGGCAGGCCCGTGGTGCCCGTGAACGTGTCGATCGACTGCGGGTTGAACGACACGACCGGCGACGTTTCCGACAGCCCGTAACCTTCGCGAATGAAGTTGCCCGTCACCGCCTTCCAGCGCGACGAGATCACGTCGATCACGGCCGCGCCGCCGCCGGCCGACAGCTTCAGCCGCGACCAGTCGACTTCCGTCAGGCGCGGATGGCCGGCGAGCCCCGCATACAGCGTGTTCACGCCGACGAATACCGTCGGCCGCGCGGCCTTCAGCACGTCGATGAAGCCGTCCATGTCGCGCGGGTTCGCGACCAGCCAGTTCTGCGCGCCGATCGCGAAGTAGGACAGGAAGTTCACCGTCAGCGCGAAGATGTGATACATCGGGATCGCCGTGACGACGACCTCCTCGCCCGGCTCGCGCGCGGCCGGCACGATCGCGCCGAACTGCGCGATGTTCGCGACGAGGTTGCGGTGCGACAGCGCGGCCCCCTTCGACAGGCCGGTCGTGCCGCCCGTGTACTGCAGCAGCAGCAGGTCCGCGCCGCCGAGCGGCACCGGCTCGAACGCGAGCGATTCGCCGGCGACGATGGCGTCCGCGAGCGGGATCGAACCGGGCGGCAGCGCGTCGCATGCCCCGGCCGGCGCATCGACGACGCCGAGATCGCCGCGCCCGACGCTCAGCACGGTACGCACGCGCGTGCCGCCGACCACCTCGGCGAACGTGCCCATCGACCCGCCGCACACCAGGGCGACTTCGACGCCCGCGTCGTTGAGCTGATGCTCGAGCTCGCGCGCCGTGTAGAGCGGGTTCACGTTGACCTGGATCGCGCCGATCTTCGCGACCGCGACAAACGCGACCGGAAACGCGAGCACGTTGGGCAGCATCACGGCCACGCGATCGCCCTTGCGCACGCCCACGACCTGCTGCAGATAAGCGGCCAGCGCCGTCGACAGGCGGTCGACGTCGGCATAGCTGAGCGTGCGACCGTACGAATGGAACGCCGGACGATCGGCGAAACGGTGCATCGCGTCGTCCAGCAGCGCGCTTACGGAAGGATGGCGATCGGGATCGATCTCGGCGGGGATCGAGCCATACGACCCGGTCCAGTGTCTGTTCGTCATGTCTCACTCCACGGGGGACGGCGCGCCGGCCGCGCGCCGTTCGCGCGACGGCCTGCACGCCAGAAGCGCGGGCCGTCGCCTGACCGGCGACTATCGCCCGCGCGGCGCGCTTTGAAAATGATCCGGGCGGCCGAAAAGATGATCGAAACGGACACGCGGGCGGGTGCGCTTGTCCAGACAACTTCGCCGGCCGGCGCGGGAAACCGCTTATTCCGCGGCACGAATTGCAAAGCAGCAAGCGGCATGGCACGGCCGGGCGCCCTTCTTCATAATCGACGCCCGTCATTCCGCTGTCGAAACCATGCAGCCGCTTTCCCTGGCCCCCGCCGACACCTTCTCGTCCGTCCGCTTCCTGCTGACCGACATGGACGAGACCCTGACCCATCACGGCCGCCTGTCCGCCCGCACCTACACGGCGCTCGAACGCCTGCAGGCGGGCGGCATCCGCGTGATCCCGGTGACGGCCGCGCCGGCGGGCTGGTGCGACCAGATGGCGCGCATGTGGCCGGTCGACGGCGTGATTGCGGAGAACGGCGGCCTTTTCATCCGGCGCGGCCCGGACGGGCACGGCGTCGAACGCCGTTACTGGCATGCGGACGATGCGCTCGCCGGCGCGCGCGACGCACTCCGGCGCATCGCGCGGCAGGTCGAGGCGGCCGTCCCCGCCGCCCGCCCCGCGGACGACCAGGATTTCAGGCTGACGTCGCTCGCGTACGCCCGCACCGGCGGCGACCAGGACGACCGGGTCCGCGACGCGCTGGTCGAGGCCGGCGCGGACGCGACCATCAACAACCTGTGGATCATCGGGTGGGTCGGCGGGTACGACAAGCTGTCGATGTCGCTGCGCGTGCTGTCGGACACGTTCGGCGTCGATGCGGGCGCCGGCGCGGCGCGCGATTGTGTCGCCTATTCCGGCGATTCCACCAACGATGCGCCGATGTTCGGCTACTTCACGCACACGGCCGGCATGAGCACGGTGGTCGAGTATCTGCGGCAGTTGCCCGCGTTGCCGCGCTGGATCACGCAGGGCCCGGGCGGCAGCGGGTTCGTGGAGTTCGCCGACGCGATCCTGCGCACGCGCGCGGACTAGGGCCCGTTCACGCTCGCGCATCGACTGTCGCGTGATCGTCAGGGTGAACCCTGTGGCGCATGGGACCGATCCCGAGCAGAATTGCGTGCCGTAAACGATATCGATTCGGACGCAGGATGTTCCCATGCCGCGCAGTGTGCCCTTGAACCCGACGACCGCCCGCGCCGCCCGCCTGCCGGACCTCGAGCCGGCCCACACGTTGCGCCAGCAGCGCTTCACGCCGGCCAAGCTGGCCGTGCTGCTCGACGTGGCCGCGCAAGCCGGCATCGACCCGGTCGCGGTGCTCGACGGTACCGGCCTCACGCCGGCCGCCGTCGCGGACCCGTTCACGCTCACGTCCCCGCTGCAGTTCCTCACGGCCGCGCGCAATGCCATCGGCCGCCATGACGGCACCGATCTCGGCGTGCGCGTCGGCCACCGGCTGCACGTGACGAGCTACGGGATGTACGGCTACGCGATGCTGTGCTCGGAATCGCTCGCGCACGCGTTCGAATCGGCCGTCAAATATCACCGGCTCGCGAACGGCATGCTCGCGATCCGCTGGGTCGAACAGGGCGATACCGCGTCGTGGCTGTTTCCCGACCGGCACGAAGTCGCGCTGCCCGATCTCGACGAGCCGCTGTACCGTTTCCTGATCGACATGCAGTTCGCGCTGCACGTGACGATCATCAAGGACGTGATGGGTGCGTGGTGCGTGCCGGCGCGCGCGCAGTTCGCGCAGCCGCAGCCGGCGCACGCGGCGCTGCTAGGCGATGCGCTCGAATGCCCGATCGCGTTCGACCAGCCGCATCATGTGCTCAGCTACCCGGCCGCGTGGCTCGCGCGCGCGCCGCAGCTCGCGAATCCGATTACCGCCGCGCAGGTGTCGTCGCATTGCGCGAGCCTGCTCGACGAATTGCGCAGCCAGGCCGGCGTCACGCGGCGCGTGTACCAGGAACTCACCCGCACGCCGGGACAATTCCCCGATATCGACGCGATCGCGGCGATCCTGTGCATCACGTCGCGCACGCTGCGCCGCAAGCTCGAAGCCGAAGGCACCTCGTACAGCGAACTGCTGGCGAGCGTGCGCAAGGCGCTCGCGATCGACTATCTCGGCACGACCACGCTCAGCACCGAGGACATCGCATCGACGCTCGGCTTCAGCGATGCGGTGGGTTTCCGCCACGCGTTCAAGCGCTGGACCGGCATGACGCCGAGCGACGTGCGGCGCAACAAGCGCGGCGGCTGAGCGCGAGCAGTGACCGCGCTCAGCGCTCAGCGCCCGTCGCCGGTCGCGGACGCGGCCACCGCCAGCGCGAACTCGAACACCGCCCCCCGCCCGGGCCGGTCGACCAGCCGGATACTGCTGCCGTTGAGCGCCAGCATCCGGTGCACGATCAGCAGCCCGAGCCCGCCGCTCGTCACCGCGCCGCCGCTCATCGGCCGCTGCGGCCGCTGGAACAACCCTTCGCGCCGCGCCGCCGGAATCCCTTCCCCGGTATCGGCCACGGTCACGAGCACGCGGTCACCGCGCGGCTCCAGCGCGACCTCGACCTCGCCGTGCGCAGGCGTATGCCGCAGCGCGTTGTCGAGCAGGTTGGTCAGCACGCGCTCGATCATCCCGAGATCGGCCGACACGACCGGTACCCGCGCCGGAATCCGCGCATGCAGCGCGACGCCGCGCGCCTGCGCGGTCAGCTCGAACTTCTGGAACACGTCCTGCACGAGATCGACGAGCGAGAACGGCTCGCGCTCGGCCTGCACGCCGCCCGATTCGAGGCGTGCGAGCTCGAACAGCGCCTGCGCGAGCCGCCCGACCTTCGCGCTCTGCGCGAGCGCGATCGACAGGTAGCGACGCCGTTCGGTGTCGGCGAGCGTGTCGGCCTTCAGCGACAGCGTCTCCAGGTAGCCGTGCAGCGACGTGAGCGGCGTGCGCAGGTCGTGCGAGATGTTCGTGATCAGCTCGCGCCGCTGCTGGTCCTGGCGCGTCAGCGCGCGCCACTGGTCGCCGATCCGGTCGGCCATCTGCGCGAACGCGGATTCGAGCACGACGATGTCGTCGCCGCGCCGGCCCGGCCGCGAGCGCGGCACCGGCGGCTGCGTGTCGGGCGTGCCGTTCGCGTCGAAGCGGCGCATCGCGTCCGTCAGCCGGCGCAGCGGGCGCGTGATGAAGCTGAACGCGGTGAGGCCCGCGAGCAGGCCGAGCAGCGCGACGAGCGCCATCGACCACAGCGTCGTGCGCAGCACGTTGCCGGCGTCCACGCGCGCGGCCAGCCGGTCGTGCGCCTCGCCGAGCAGCACCACGTAGATGTAGCCCGACGGCGGCTGCCCCGCGCGCTGCAGCGGCGCGGCGCTGAAGACCTTGCGTGCGTCGGGGCTGCGCGGATCGTCGCCGAGGATCGGCAGCGGCTCGCCCGCGATGAAGCGCTGCACGGGGGCGAGATCGACGCGGTCGCGCCTCACGTGGCCGGGCGGCGCATCGTCGCCCTTGATGCGCCCCGCGTTGTCCAGCAGATAGACCTCGACGCTCGGGTTCACGCCCATCAGCTGGCCGAACAGCGTGCGCACGGCGTCCGGGCGCAGCCCGTTGGCGTCCATCAGCGGCGCACTGTGGGTCACGCTGTCGACGATATTGGCGGCGAGGTCACGCGACAGCCCCTGCACGACTTCCTGCTCGCGCATGTCGTTCGCGCGGATCTGCAGCCACGCCGATGCGCCCGAGCACGCGAGCAGCAGCACCGAGAACACGAACGACAGCCGCTGGGTGAGGGTGAGCTTCATCATCCGTCCCGCTGGCCCGGCGCGGCGAGCTTGTAACCGCGGCCCCACACGGTGAGGATCCGCACGGGCTCCGCCGGATCGGCCTCGATCTTCGCGCGCAGCCGGTTGATGTGGGTGTTGACCGTGTGTTCGTAGCCTTCGTGCTGGTAACCCCACACGGCATTGAGCAGGTCCATCCGCGAGAACACCTTGCCCGGGTGCCGCGCGAAGAAATACAGCAGGTCGAATTCGCGCGGCGTGAGGTCGATACGCGCGCCGTCGACGCTCGCTTCGCGCGCGATCGGGTCGATCGCCAGCCCCGCGACGTCGAGCGTACCCGCATCGATCCGCGAATCGCGCGCGAGCGCATCGACGCGGCGCAGCAGCGCCTTCACACGCGCGACGAGTTCGAGCACCGAGAACGGCTTGGCCAGATAGTCGTCGGCGCCGAGCTCGAGGCCGAGGATCCGGTGCACCTCGCTCGAGCGCGCGCTCGTGATGATGATCGGCGTGTAGCGCGTCATCGCCCGCGCGCGCCGGCAGATTTCCAGGCCGTCGACGCCCGGCAGCATCAGGTCGAGGATCAGCGCATCCCAGCCGCCCTGCTCGAGCAGGCGCAGCCCTTCGGCGCCGTCCGCGCTGTGCACGACCTCGTAGCGCTCGTCACGCAGGTGCAGGCTGAGCACGTCGGCGATGTCGGCGTCGTCTTCGACGATCAGGATGCGTTTCGGTTGGTCCATGGCGGCGGATGGCGGCACGTCGGTGCCGAGGTCGGGTATCGGTTCGGGCCGGCCCCGGGCCCGGGCCGGCTGGCCGGGTTCCCCGGGGAGCGAATCGCGGCAATGCGCCGCGCTGCCGCCATTGTGCAAAATTTTGCGGGAGGGAGGGATCACATTTCGTTTATCTTTGCATCGTGCCCGCCCCGTGAGCCAATGCCGGCATGGCTCTCCAATCCGGCCCCATGAAACGGAACCTGCGCCGTTCCGTCCGGACGCAAACTGGACACTCGGGCGCGGCTCTGTCGAGCGATGGCGGCGCGCCCCGGATTGCCGATCCGATTCCGCGCTGGATGCTGTGTGAGTGGCGCCTCCGGCACTCAGTGCCGCCGACCGGCACGCGCGGCGCACGGAACGCGCGGCGGGGAGCCGACAGCAAATGCCTAACCCTGACGACTACGCGTTTGACGCGTACTCCCGGTTGCGACCGCTGACTCGTTCAGCAACACCTTCGCCGCCTCCCACGCCCGTGCGGCGGGCAGGGCCGGCAAGCGCGAAACGTCGGCCGCCCCATCTCCCGCCCGCCAACCGCCACTCACACGGCGAGCTCGAAAAACGATCGCGCAACGACCTGACCGTTGACGATCAGCTCCACCTCATGCCGGCCCGCATAGTGCCGGCGCGTCGTGAAATCGCGCATCGGACGACTATGCTGCAGCGTGACGCGCTGCCCGGGTTCGAGCGTCAGCCCCTTCAGCTTGAACACCTTCGGCGACGCGTCGCCATTCTGCTTCACATACGCGATACGGTAATCGACGACGAGCCGCTGCGCGGTCTCGGCCGTCGATTGCAGCTCGCACGCGAGCGTAATCGACTCGCCGAGCACCACCTGCGCGGGCGTCACGCCGAACGGGCCGATTTCCAGACGCGGCGCGCTGTCGGCACCCAGGATCGCGAGCGCTCGCGCATTGCCCTGCTTCACGAGCGTGCGGAGCGCATGACGGACGATCCATCGCGTATGCGGATGGTCGCCGCCCCATCGTTCGGCCCGATCGAGCACCCACGCCGGATGCGTCTTCGCCACGTCGTTCAGGTGATTCGCGACCGAGCGGCGCACATAGGCGCTCGGGTCCGAGCGAAGGTTGTCGAGAATCCGCGCGGCCAGCGACGGGTCGGCCTCGATGTCGCGGAGCCGGAACGACCAGGGCAGACGCGGGCGGCTTCCCTCGCTCGCCAGCCGGCGCACGGCATCGTCCGTATCGTGCGACCAGGCTTCCATCGTTGCGAGCGCACGCGCCAGGTCGATGCGCAGGAATTCGCGCACCGCGAATTCCGACGTGCCGAACGGCGTGAAGTATTTCAGCGCGTCCATCGAACGGTCGAACGCGTGACGACCGTACTGCCCGACGTAATCGGGCGCGATGAGCGATACGAAACCCCGGCCCAGTCGCGGCGCTGCCTCCTGCAACAACGCCAGCACGGCATCGTACCCGCCCTGCAGCGGCCGTGCGCCCGTGTCGATCGCAAGACTGGCGCGCCTGACGCGCTCCATCAACGTCAGGCCGTCGAGGCCTTCGAGCGCCGTCGCCAGAAATGCCGGCCGGTCGAAGGCAGGCTCGATCGAATGCAGCGCGTCGGACAGCGCATGGAATTGCCGCTTCCCCAGCAACTCCTTCAACGGGACGGGAACTTGAGTGGTTGTCATGACGTGGAGATTCGACGCGCGTCGCGGATCATCGGGTGCGAAAACGCACAGTATCGCCGAAGCCCCTGCCAGATTCTGTCAGCAGACTTTACCTGTCCGGCTTGCGCCGCTGCGCGTGCAGCCGGCATGCGCGGATCGCGAATCGCGAGCGGGTGCGCGGTATTCATTCATGCGTCGGTTCTCGCCGCGGCTCAGCGGATGAATCGGGGGAATCGTCGCCGGAGAGTCGGTTTCGCAACTGACCGCCGGTGAAAGCAATCGCAATCAGCGACAGATAACCGGCGACAAGGAGATGCCGCCAGCTGTCGAGCGCGGCGCGATGCGCGACCAGCGCCGCATCGGGCGCCGGGACGGCAAGACTTTCCGGCACGATCGCGCGCGTCATCTGCACGAAACCCGCCGCCGACAGCACGGGCAGCAGGACGAGCAAGGCCAGCAGCACGAACCTGGCGCGACGAAAAAACGCGCGCCGGCGCAGATGAAACCACAACCCGAGACTGCCGTGCACCCACCCCGGTGCAAGCAGCGCGATCTGCAGCCCCTGCGTGCCGCTCGTGAGAAGCGACACGATGACCCGTTCGTAGTTGGGTTCGAAGCCGTAGAACGAGGTCGCTACGCGGGTCCCGACAACATGGCGGATCAACAGCATGGGCAGGCTGAGTCCCGCCCAGAGACGCAGCCATTCGGCGGGCGGCAGCGACCAGTGCCGGCGGCCGTAAATGGTGCGAATCGCCAGCGCGAAATGCAGGCCGGCCGCGCCGTACAGCACGATCGTTCCGGGCAGGCTTTGCCAGAGCCCGATCGCCAGGTGCAGCCCGCGCTCGGCGATATCGATGGACCAGATGCCGAGCGCGTGATTGACCATGTGAATCGAAATATAAAGCCACAGCAGGATGCCGGACCCGAGCTGCAGCCTCCGCGCGGTCTTGCGCATCAGGTCATGCACCGACACCGGTCGACCGTCGTCGGGGTCATGCGTGCGCGGTGCGCGACGCAAGGCACGATTGCTCTTTGGCGGGCGCATGCCGCCCTCCCGCAACCACGACGACCGCTGCACCCCGCCCACGTTCGAGGCGCCCTCGCGATCGCGCTGCGCCCGGCCCGGCGTGTCGCGGGCCTGCTTCTCCCTGTCGTGCATTGGCGCCTCCTCTCGATGCTTCCAGTGCGTGATCGACATACCGGGAAACCAGCCCGTTTATTCCCGCAATGAACGACATGCAGCGGAAATGCGTCGCGCGGCTTCGGGAATAGGTACCGTGCTGGCCGGGTATACCGAGTGTGAGCGCACGACGGAACAACGACAGCTGCACGTCGGCACCCGCCACCCCAGAGAGAGAGAAACGAGCCGGCTCAAGGAGACCATCATGTCCAACGTTCTGTCCCACTGGATTCTGATCGGCTGCGACGCATACGACGAGTACGTGTTTGTGCCGTGGCTCGATAAATCCGTGTATCTGCGCACGGTCACGCTGCGTCGCGTCTGTCTGCTGTGACGGCAGATGCGCATTTTCGAGCGGAATTCTTCCTGCGCCATGACGTCCGTTCCGAAGCCGCCAGGCACTCGCTGCCGTGCTTTGCAACTCTCCGTCGACATACTTCGTCACGCGATTGGCGAATGGCAAAACCTCGTAATTTCAGTGTAATATCCGCTGCAGAAGACCATTCGTATTAACAATCCAAATAATGAAAACAGTCCGCCGGATTCAACCTGGCGACTGAAACGGGGAAAGCTTGAACTCGCCATTCAATACCGGAACATCCGGATTCGTCGGGCCGTATGTGCCATACGTGCCGATCCACGTCGGCCGGATCTCTTCTTCTCCATGCCGCCACTTCCCGCGCGGCCGTCCCGAATTCGACTGATATCCCGCGCCGAGCGGCCCGTTCCGCGTCGCGTGCATTCGTAGCACACGGCCGACACGCCGCCATCCCGCGATTCGGACATGCGTGCGCTTGCTCGCACGGCGCCGTCACGTCGATCGATCAAAAGAAGAGGATTACTGAATCATGACTGCGTGTACCCACTGCGGCACCGATCTTCCCATCGGGCTCAAGTTCTGCAAGCAATGCGGAACACCGGTGGCGGCCACTCGGAACGAAGCGGCCGGCGCACCATGCCGGAGCTGCCATGCCGTTCTGACGCCAGGCCAGCGTTTCTGCAACAAGTGCGGAACGCCCGTCGCATCCGCGAATGACAATGGCGCAATCGAAACCGACGCGCCCGCTCCACCGGCCGAGTCCGCACCGCAACCCGCATACGCGGCCGCGGAATCGACTCACGCGCCTGCGCACGACATCGGCGTCGAATCACCGGCGGCGAACACCGCCCCGAACGATATCCCGCACGTCGCGAACATCGCCGATGCGGAATCGGGTCGCGCGAGCGCACCGCTGCCATCGCATGGCGCCGCGGCAACCGCCACGCCCAACGCAGCGGCAGACCATCGCGGCGATACGGTCGCTGCGTCGCATGTCTCACCCGTCGTCACTGATGGGCAGTCCGGGCCTGCGGGCGCATCGGCAAGCACCGAAGCGGCGCTCGCCGCCGACGACATGATCGCCGTCGAAACGGTCGCCGAACCTCGCGAGGTACCGGACACCGATACCGCGCCGGCGCCGGATACCGAACCCATGCGTCCGGTATCCGGTGTGGTGCCCCGGCCGATCGCACAGCCCGCGACGACGAACGGCGACACGTCGGCAAGACTCAAGCTCATTGCGGCGGGCGTCGCGGTCGCCGTCGCCTGCGCGGGCGGCGCATTCTGGTGGCACGGCCGCCAGGCGAGCGCCCCCGCAACACCCGAGCCGGTCGCCGCATCCACGGTGCCGGCCGTTCCCGCCAATGCCGCGTCGGACATCACCGCAGCGGGTACCGTCATCGCCAGCGAGGTCGTTGCGACGACGCCGGCCGACACACCGGCGTCCGCGCCGATCGATACGGCCACCGCCGCCGCAGTCACGGCCTCGCCCGCGACGGGCCCGGCCGTCGTCACGAATGTCGCGACGCCTTCGGTGCCCGCGACACCGCCCGCATCGAACCCGCCGACGGCATCGGCGAACGCACAACAGACGTCGCCCTTCGCGAAACTGCAGGACGACGCACCCGCACCGGCCGCACCCGCCGCCGTTGCGGAAGCATCGCGCAACAAGCCGCGCCCTGCACCGCCCGTGCGCGCGGCTACGGCCGCCAACCCCACATCGCCCGCCGTCGACGGCCTGCTGAAACGCGCGCAGGGCGACCTGTCGCGCGGCCAGTACGACAAGGCCATCGCGACAGCGGAAAGCGTCCTTGCGATCGAGCCCGGCAACCGTCCGGCGAAGACGCTCATCGGCAAGGCGAAGGCACGGCAGATGGATGCACTGCGCAACAACAGCACACTTGAATGAAGCGCCGGAGAAGACCGACATGACCATCCAGAAAACCCTCGCCGCGGCCTGCGCGGTCACCTTGCTCGCCAGCGGCTGCGCCACCCAGAACGGGGCCGGCGGGATCTCGTCCGAATCCGTGCTGCGCTGTACCGCGCTCGGCGCCGGCGGCGCGCTGGTCGGCGCGCTGATCGGCGGCACCAAGGGCGCGATCGGCGGCGCGGTGGCCGGGCTCGCCGCGTGCGCCGTGATCGAAGTGGCGACACGGCAGACGAAGACGGCAGCCGAAGTCGATCGCGATTACCGCGCGAGCAACCGCAACAACCTGCCGCCCTACGCGAAGATCGACGCATACAACACGGTCGTGACGCCGCGCTCCGCCGTCAAGGCCGGCGAGCCGATCAGGCTGGCCTCGCAGATTCGCGCGGTGTCCGGCACGAACGAGCCCGTCCAGGAGGTCAAGGAAGTCGTGACCGTCTATGCACCGTCGGGTGAACAGTTCAAGCGCGGCGAGAAGGTCGTCAACGCGACACCGGGCAGCGGCGAATTCGACAACAGCTTCACGCTGAAACTGCCTTCGGGCGCACCTCAAGGCACGTATACGCTGAAAAGCCAGGTCTACCTGAACGGCAAGCCGGGCTCGGTCCGGCAGTCGAGCATCCAGCTCGCGCGGGTCGACGGCGTCACCGTCGTCGCGCTGCTCGACGCCGCCGCCGCACACTGACCCGCCCGCACCTGCAAGGAGATTCAACGATGTCAACGCTCGATCACGCCCCCGTGTCGGGGAAGTTCGGACTACTGCGCGCCGCCGAGGCCGTCACGAACTGGCGCGCACTCGCGATGTGCGCTGTCGCGCTCGTCGCCAGCATGCTGATGGGCATGCTCACGATCCAGGTACTCGGTCACAGCCCCGTGCTCGGCCTGCTGTTCGTCATCGCGACCTGCGCGATCTCGCTGATCGGTTATTCCGCGGTCGGCATCGTGCTGATGCGCGATGCCCAGGGCGAGCCGGTCGGATTCGTCGACGCGCTGCTGCAGGCGACGTTCACCGTCCACCGCCTGATCGGGGTCGGCGTGCTGCTCGCCGTCGGCTGGGTGCTGTTCCTGCTCGCGCTGCTGATCGTGTTCCTGGTCTGCAAGATCCCGGGCCTCGGCCCGCTGCTCTATGCGATCGCGTATCCGCTCGCGGCGATCGTCGCGGGCGCGATCTTCGCCGGCATGTGGTACGTCGGTTATCCGCTGGCCGCGCCTGCCATCTGGCAAGGCAACTCGACGCTGCAGACCGCCGCGCGCCTGCTGCAGATCGGCCGCCGCCAGCTGCTCGGCGTGATCGTCAGGATGTTCGGGCTGCTTCTGCTCGTCGGCGTCCTGTCCGCGGTCGTACTCGGCATTCTCGGCACGGGCGCCGCGATCGCCTCGTCGATCTCGGCGGCCACCGGCACCAGCCCGCTGGGCGGCCTGATGAGCACGCTCGGCGGCCTGGGCGGATTCGGCCGCCATGCCGGCGCGTATGGCCTCGGCGCGGACGCGGCGGAAGGCGGGCTCGGCGGCCTGGGCGGATTCGACTACCGCAGCATGGCCTATCTGGGCGCGTACGGCTTCGGCAACGGCCTGCTGGTCGCGATCGGCCTCGTGATCCCGTTCCTGACGTTCGTCAACGGCACGTGCCTCATCTATCTGCAGACGGTCAGCGGCGTCGATTTCTCCGCGACCGAAGAGAAACTGAGCCAGCACGTCGCGGACGCGAAACGCCACGCCGAACAGGCACGCGAGCGCGCCGCCGATCACCTCGCGAAAGCACGCGCGTCACACGCCGCCGGTGCGGCCGGCACGGCTTCGCTGCCGGCGTCGGATACGGCCTCGCCCGCCACGGACGAGGCCACGGCGTGTGCGCAGTGTCACGCGCCGATGGCCGCCGACGACCTGTTCTGCGGCGAATGCGGCGCACGCCGTCACGCGTGACGGCTGCATGATCGCGCCGGCGCCTGCTGTCGATCGGCAGGCGCCGGCAGGTTCAGCCGCGCGAGCCTCCCCGGCTCGTCCACGCCGTCACCACGCGGCAAACACGTCCTGCGCGATCCCGAAGCCCGTGCTCATCCCGGCGCCGCTCGTCACGACGACGACACGCGTGCCGTCGTCCGGCGCTTCGATCACGCAATCGGCATCGGGCGCCGACGGATAGCTGCCGGTCCAGCGCTCGACCACATCGAGTTCCGTCACATCGAGCGTCTCGTGCAGCAGGCGCAGGATCTGCGCATCGATCTCCTGCGTTGCGAACGGCAGCGGTGCGGCGCCGTATTCATGCGAATCGCCCACCACGAGACTGCCGTCGGCGCTCTGCACCACGATCAGGTGGATGCCGTACCCGACGCACACGGGCTCCTCCGCGTTCAGGCGCGCACGCAACGCGCCGGCGGCGGGCAGCGCCGCGAAACCCGCGTAGCGCAGCAGGCTCAGGTCGCTCATCACCGCGGCGCGCAGCGCCAGCGGGCGGCGCGGCCGCACGCGCAGCATCTGCAACTGGCACAGGCGGACCTCGTGCCGCGCGAACCAGTCGCCGTACAGGTGACGGCTGTCCGCATTGCCGCAGACGATCACGCGCTCCGCATGCAGCACGCCGCGCGACGTGCGTACCGTCGGCGTGCGCACCTCGTGCACCATCTCGCCGTAGCGGAACCGCACGCCGAAGCGCTCGGCCAGCCATGACGCCAGCAACCCGATCGCGGTACGCGGCTCGATGCGCAGTTCATGCGGGCTGTGCAGGACGCCTTGCGCGCCGTCCAGCCGCAGTTCCGGCGCCACGGCCGCCGCTTCGCCGGGCGTCATGGCCCGGCAGCCGTCGGCCATGCCGGTCTGCATGAACGCATCGATCAGGTGCATCGCCTCGGGGCGACGCGCAATCAGGTGCAGGCCCTGGTGAAGCACGTCGATGCCGGCTTGCGGCGCCACGTCCGCCCAGACCTCGCGACTCGCCCGCGCACGCCGCCAGCTGTGCCCGGCGTGCTGCCCGGTGACCGTGACGAAACCGAAATTGCGGATCGACGCGCCCACGCATGCGGCGTCGCGTTCGACCACGCAGACGCGCAGCCCCTCGAGCGCCGCCGTATAGGCATGGGCAAGGCCGACGATGCCCGCGCCGACGACGATCACGTCGTAAGCATCCGCCGCTGCGATGGCGTTCACGATGGCACGCTCCTTCTGTCGAGATGTCATGCACCGCCCGTTCGGAGCGTGCGTATCGGTTGCAGTGCGCCGCGTTCCTCGGGTAGATCCACGGGACTGGCGCGCGATTCCGCACTATCGCGACGCGAGATGACATCCGCGTGAAAAGCCACAAAACGGCATGTTTTGGCAAATTTTGCCATTGCACGACACCGTGGAAATTCGCATCGATCCGTTGATGCGCGGCATTCGCACATGCCGTAGCCGGCGCGTGGCGCAACGTGACCGGCGCGGCAGGACAGCGCGACGCCGACGTCAGTACAGCAGAAACGCCGCACGTTCGCGCGCGAACGCTTCATTCCGTGCGTCGACCACCCGTTCGATCTCGCCGAGCGGGCGCCCCGCATCCAGCATGTCTGCCACTTCGCGCGAGCCGATCGACGCGCGAATCACATCGATCCGGAATTGCACCGGATAGCGCCGACGCAACGCCAGCGCGAGCGCGAGCCCGATTTCACCCGGCCGCGTCGCGCCGGGCAGCCGCTGGATGCGCACGCCTTCGCACAACCTGCCGCGATACGGCCCCTCCGCCGGTACGAACCGGACCGGCGTGAACGTCGCACCAAGCCCCGTCGCGCGAAGATCGCCGGCGAGCACGCGCCCGTCGATCCACGGCGCGCCGACCACGCCGAACGGCGTCGCGGTTCCGCGCCCCACGCTGAGTGCCGCCCCTTCGATGAGCCCCGTCTCCGGATAGAGCGACACGGCAGCGCCATCCCGCAAATTCGGCGACGGGGCCACCCAGCCGAGCCCGGTGTCGTCGAAACGCATCGCGCGCGCATAGTTCGCCATCGGCACCACGGTGAGCGCCGCGCCGATATGCAGGCGCGCATTGAACAGCCGCGCGAGTTCGCCAAGCGTCATGCCGGGCTGCAGCGGCAACGGGTAATACCCCGTGAACGTCGCCGGCTCCGCATCGGCCACGGGGCCGCCGACCACGTCGGCGCCCAGCGGGTCGGGGCGGTCGAGCACGAGCACCGGGCGGTGCGCGGCGGCCGCTGCCTCCAGCGCGTAGCCGAGCGTGGCCAGATACGTGAAGAAACGCACGCCTGCATCCTGCAGGTCGATCACCAGCACGTCGACGTCGGCGAGCCACTCGGGCGCGATCCTGCGCCGGTCGCCGTAGAGGCTGTGAACGGTCACGCCGGTCGCGGCGTCGGTCGTGTCGCCGAACGTTTCGTCGACATCCGTGCCGAGCCCGTGTTCGGGCGCGAACAGCGCGACGAGCCGCGCGCCCGGCACCCGCGCGAGCAGGTCGGCCGAACGCCGGCCGAACCGGTCGAAGCCGCTCCTGTTGGTCAGGAGTGCGATGCGCTTGCCGGCCACGGCGGCGAAACCGCTTGCCGCAAGCACGTCGATACCGGCCAGCACCGGCCCGCGCGAAACCGGCAACCGGCCGGCCTGCGCGACGGCCGCGGCCATCGTCGGCACGCGTGTCGCGATCTGCAGTGAAGTCACCGGCGCGGCCGCGCTCGATACGAGGCCGACCACGAGCGCGCGCAGCGGCATCGCGGTGCCGGTTTCGTCGGGATACAGCCGGCTCGTCAGCACGATCGCGAAACGGCGCGTCACGGGATCGATCCACAGCGCCGTGCCCGTATAGCCGAGATGCTCCAGCGCACCGGCCGGCGGCAACCGGTAGCGGTTCGCCACGAGCGGCGGCCCGACCCGCCAGCCGGGCGTATGCCAGTCGCCTTCGGCGTCGAGCGTGGCCGGCGTCTCGAGCACGGCGACACTGCCGTCGCCGAGCACGCGTGTCTCGCCGAGCGTGCCACCGTTCAGCAGCATGCGCGCGAAACGCGCCAGATCGTCGGCACTCGAGAACAACCCCGCATTGCCCGCGACACCGCCCATCGCCGCCGCGACGGGATCGTGCACGCGCCCCCTGAGCAACCGCCCGTCGCGAACAAGCGTCGGCGCGACGCGTGCCCGTATCGCCGTGCCCGGCCTGAAGGTGGTATCGGCCATGCCGAGCGGCGCGAACACGTGACCCGCACACCATGTGTCGAGCGGCTGCCCCGACACCCGCGCGACGATCTCGCCGAGCGCCACGTAGTTGACGTCGCTGTAGCGCACACGGGTGCCGGGAGGCTCCGCGGGCGTCATCGCGACGATGTCGGCCAGCACGGCCGCACGGCTGCGCAATGCGCGCGACGACGACACGCCGGCCGGCAGGCCCGACACGTGCGCGAGCAACTGGCGGATCGTGATCGTGTCCTTGCCGTGCGCCGCGAATGCGGGCCAGTAGCGCGCGGCCGGTGCGTCGAGGCCCAGCAGGCCGCGCTCCGCGAGCTGGAAGATCGCGACTGCCGTCGCCACGGGCTTGGTCAGCGACGCGAGATCGAAGACGGTATCGGCCGTCATCGCCTCCGCGTGCTCACCCGTCACCCGCAAGCCGCGCGCCACGCGTACCTGCACGCCGTCCGCGTCGCCGGTCACGACGACCGCGCCGGCAAGATGGCCATCGGCGATTTCGGCCGCGAGCGCCGCATCGATCGCGGCGGCCTGGCGTTGCGGCGCCGTGGCCGTGGCCGTGGCCGTGGCCGTCGCAGTCGCAGTCGCCGGTGCCGGTGCCGATGCCGATGCCGATGCCGATGCCAATGCCGATGCCGGGTCCGGTGCCGTCGCCGGTGCCGCGTCGCGCACCGCGCGAGCGCCGGCCGGCACCAGCGCGAACAGCAGCGCACCGGTCAGCGCGGCAGCGCAGCGGGATCGTAACGATTGCGCGGATTCCACAGCATCCATCCATCCGTGCCGGCCGCGTCCGCGGCGTCGACCTGCGCGCGGATGTCTGCCGCATCGAACGCGCGCCGGTCGAACGCATAGTCGCGAAATGCCTGCAGCCACGGCCGGAACCGCACGCCGTCGAGCCCCGTGCGGCGCATCGCTTCCGCGAGCGACCGCCCGACGATCTCGCCGGGGTGATCGGTCGGCTTGCGGCAGCCCGGCAGCCCCCACGTGAAGCCCGACGGATACAGCATCGGCGAAATATAATCGACCAGCCCGCCCAGCGAGCCGAGCCGCTGCCCGATCTGCGTGTCGTCGGCATTCCAGCACACGTAGCCGAAGATATCGGCCGACAGGTAGCGGTTGTAAGGCCGCAACCTGGCGCGCGCGCCCTCCAGGAATCCGGTGATCGCGGCCACGCGGTTCGCCTCGGTGTTGGGTTCGTGGAACCGCAGGCCGCCCGCATCCGGAAAGCGCAGATAGTCGAACTGGATCTCGTCGAAACCCATCCGCGCGGCCTCCTCGGCCACATCGAAGTTGTGTTCCCACGCGGCGCGCACGGTCGGATCGATCCAGCGCAGATGCTCGCGATCACGCCAGATTCCACCGGCCGCGTCGCGCACGGCCCAGTCGGGATGGGCGGCCGCGAGCGGATCGTCCTTGAATACGACGATGCGCGCGATCAGGTAGAGCCCGCGCAGGTGGAATGCGCGGATCAGCGCCGGCAGATCCGCGACGCGCGGGCCCGGCTCGCCGCTCGCCGCGCCGATCGCTTCGCGTGCGTCGCTGCGATACGGCGTCATCCCGCGATCGCCCTTCACGTCGATCACGAACGCGTTGACGGCCGTGCGGCCCGGGAGCGCGAGCGCCGCGTCGCGCAGCGTGCGATCCGCGACACCGTAGACCGACAGGTAGACGGCCTTCGGACGGAACGGGACGAGCCGCACCGTGCGTGCCGTCTCGCCGGCGGCGAGCACGACCTCCGCACGTGCATAGCCGGGCGCGGTCACGCTGAGCGTCACGTCGCCCGCCGGCGCGGCAAACATGCCGGCAGCCGATGCAACCAGGCTGCTGCCCGACGCATAACCGAGCGCACCCGACACCGGCCGGCCGCTGCCGGCATCGACGACCGTCACCGGGACGGTTCCGGCCCGGGCGGCGACACACGCGAGCGCCAGCAGCATGCCCGCCAGCACGCGGCCGAGCGTCGCCGCGCCCTGCCACCCGCGTCGAAACGGCTCGTGCCGGTGCTGCCCGGCACGCGGCCAATGAACGATTGCCCGATTCTTCAACGCACACCTCGCGACGCGAATTCCTGCGGACATTGTTGCGAATCCGCCGCAACGCCGCGTGAGGCAGATCAACGGCACGCGCTGCGCCGCCGCCATGCGCGTCTAGGGCGTGCCTGCGCCCGGACAACCGCCGCAAAGCCGCATCACATCGCGCCGGTCCGGGTTCCGCCAGTAGAACCGCATATCGACGGCGCCGTGCGCCGGCACGACGACGTGACGGACTTCGTGGACGGCCCGATCGCGCGCCGATACCGTATATCGCCCCGGCGGCACGCGCGCGAACAGGAACGGGCCGGCCGTATGCGCGTCGAGGATCGTCGACTTGCCGGACGCCAACGTGACGTCGATGTCGGACAGGTAATGACCGGCCTTCGTCGTGAACGTGATCCGCAGGTTGTAACGCGGCGCAGCGGCGCGAAACGCCGCGACTTCCTCCTCGCCGACGCCGCCCGTGATGTACACGGCACCGTTGCGCTCGACCGGCTCGGGCAGCGCTTGAGCCGGCACGCTCGCGGCGGCGGCCATCAAACAGGTCGACAGCAGTAGCGACCCGACGATTCCAGTCCGCATTTCGTTCTCCCGATTCAGGCACGCGGGTGGCGATGCGGCTCGTTCGTCCGGGCGCGTCACGGCCGGCGTGCCGCGACGTGACGCATTCGCATCGTTGACGAAGCCAGCGTCGCGCGGAACGTCGATTTCCGGTTGACGCAGGTCAACTGCACCCGACCGGCCAGCGGCGCGGCGAGCCGGCTCGCGGCTCACGATCGGGCGACGCGGCGGCCCCGCACGGCGCGCCACGCGCGGCGACGCGACGCCATTGTCCGTTCCGGCTGTCAGCCGATATTGCGCGGCGCGTCGGGAATTTCCGACACGGCGGCCCGACGTCGGACAGCAAGCTCAGGCCGCGCTGATTGTCCGGCCATGTTCCGCCGCCAATACTGGAGACGTGACAGGACGCAACGCGTACCGCGGCTCGCAAGCAAGTATTCCGCACGGCCGCCACCGGATCCAGGAGCTGGCCATGACTCGCCCGAACACAGCCCACGCCGACGATGCCGCGCCGCACCGCGACCTTCCGGTCGGCGCCCACCTCGTGACCCGGCGCCCCGGTTACGTTCACCACGGGATCTACATCGGCGACGGCAACGTGATCCACTACGCGGGCCTGGCACGCAGTCCGGGCGGCGGCCCGGTCGAAGTCGTCTCCCTCGACGACTTCTGCGCCGGATTCGGTCTCGCGATGGTCCGGCACGCGCGGGCTCCGTACGACGGCACGGAAGCGGCGCGGCGCGCAACCTCGCGCCTCGGCGAATGCCGCTACCGGCTGCTCACCAACAACTGCGAGCACTTCTGCCTGTGGTGCCTGTTCGGCGTCGGCAGGAGCGAGCAGGTCGCGTCGTGCCTGCGCAACCCGCTTCACGGCATCGCAGTCGCCGCCGTGCTGCTTGCGTGCGTGCTGACCGGGCGGCTGCATCCGGCATCCGTCGAACGCACGCCGGCCCCGCATGCCTGCACGGCCTAGCACGACCTGAATCGACCTGACGCCCCCGCCCGTCACCCGCGCGGTCGAAAGGCAGCGTGCACCCGCCCCTAGCGTTTCGCCTGCGCGATCGCGATACGGATCGCGCTGCCCTCGGCGCGCCCTTGCCGCAGCAGCGCGTTGGCGATCTCGATCGCCTTGCCGCGAACCGGCGGCGGCAGGTTCCGCATCGACGGCGGATAGCGTTCGTCATTCCACGGCATGGTCGATCCGGCTAGTAGAGACTGGCAGAGGCCGGCCGATCCCGCCGTGCCGGCCGGCGGGCATCGCGGCAGGAACGCAGCGACGATGCAGCGGGCTCCACGGGATCCGGCCCGGCGTGAACCCCGACGGAGACGACATCGGCGAACGACCGCGGTAACCCCGCGATCCGGTGACCGGTCACGGCCTCTCCCCTACGGTTTGCAGCAATCCGTTCATGCATCGCGTGCCGCACGCATCCGTCATCAGATAGCGCGGCAATGCCATCGGGGGATCCGTCGGCCGGACGGGGCGGCCATCGATCGTGAACGCCGCGACATAGCCTTCGCGAGCGGCCAGCCGGTCGGTCTGCGCATCATGGACGCCGAACGGCCAGGCCAGCAGCCGGATCGGCCGACCGGTTTCGGACTCGAGCCGCTCGCGCGACCGGCCCAACTGGAACGAGACGAATCGTTGGTAATCCGCTTCAGTTCGCCGCGCGCGCTCGGTGGCGAAATTCGGATGCCAGTAGGTATGCGACTCGATATCGTATCCACCGGATCGGCCGAGCGCGCGCAACTGATCCCACGTCATCGCGTAGCGGGCGTTGGAAATCGCCGACGGATAGATGAACAGCGTGACCGGCACCGGATGCGCCGCCAGCAGCGGGCGCAGCACGTCGTAGACGGAACGGTGACCGTCGTCCACCGTGATCGCGACCGCGCGCGCCGGTAGCGCATCCGTCTGGCCGTCGTGCCAGCGCACGACGTCGGCGAGCGGCACGATACGGTAGCCGCTCGCCTCGATCGCGTGCAGTTGCTCGATGAACGTCCCGGTGCGCACCGTCATCGAATCCACGCGTTGCGTCGCAAACCGGTGATAGACGAGTATCAGCACGCGTTGCGACACGGGCGCGACCGTGCCGGTGCCGGCGCCGGCGGACGCCATCCGCGGCAGGCACGACAGCAGCAGCAGCCAGACGATCGCGCGCAAGCTCATGCCGCACCTCGCGCCATGGCCGTGCCGCGTGCCTGCGCAACCAGTTCCGCATGAATCCGTTCGACGTCCTCACGTGTACACAGTGCCGTACCGGGATGCTCGACCGACGCGGCCGATGCCGCCAGCGCATACCGGCATGCGTCGTCGAACGGCACGCCGCGCGCCAGCGCCCAGATCATCCCGCCGACGAAACTGTCGCCGGCACCCACCGTGCTGCACACGGCCGCGGGCCTGCCCGGCAGGCGCAGCGCGCGCTCGCGCGTGACGACCCATGCGCCGCGCGCGCCGAGCGTCAGCGCAACGATGTCGGCGCGCCCCTGCGCGACGAGCTCGCCCGCCTTCCGGCATGCCGACGCTTCGTCGAGCGGTTCACCGGCCAGCGCGCTCAGTTCGTCGAGGCTGGGCTTCACGAGATGGACACCGGCGTCGAGGGCGGCGCGCAGCGCCGGGCCCGCCGCGTCGACGACCACCCGGCTGCCGTTCGCGGCGGCCGTCCGCGCGAGCGTCGCATACAGGTCGTCCGGCGCGCCGGGCGGCAGGCTGCCGCTCAGCACGAGATAACGCGGCGCGGGTTGCAAGGCCGCGATGCGGGCCGCGCAGTCGCGCCACTCGGCGGCCGTGACCGACGGCCCCGGCATCAGGAAACGGTATTCACGCCCCGTCGCGGTCTCGGTCACGCACACGTTCTCGCGCGTCTCGCCGGCGATCCGCAGGCGGACGGACGGCACGTGTTCGGCTTCGAGCAGCAGCGTCAGCACGTCGCCCGTCGGCCCGCCCGCCAGGTACAGCGCAACGCAGTCGCCGCCGAGCCGGTGAACGGTCCGGGCGACGTTGATCCCGCCGCCGCCCGGGTCCCGCCTGGGTCGCGCGCAGCGCAGCTTGTGCGTATCGACGATATGTTCGACCGACGTCGAGACATCGACGGCCGGATTCAATGTGACGGTAACGATCTCGGTCATGGCGCGTGGTCGGTGGAAGACACGATTCGCGGGCTTGCGCGGCGCCCGCCCGCGGCCGTGCCGCGTTCCGGCCATCGGCGCAAGCCGGCCCTCACACCACCTTACGCATGCCCCTTCGCACCGCGTTGACGACCGTCAAACGATGCCGCAACCGCGCCGGATTGCGCTCGATCAACGACGCGGGCGGGCAGGCCCTTACAGTGAGTCATCCGTCGTCGCCGAGCCCCGCCATGGACGAGCAGCCGCTTTGCACCACCGTGCTCGCCGAGCGCTATGCGCAGCCCGGCGAAACGTCGCGCGCAGCCGTCTTCCAGCGTGTCGCCCATGCACTGTCACTCGCCGAGCCGCCCGCGCTGCGCGCCCGGGCCGAGCGCACGTTTTTCCTGAACCTGCAGCGCGGCGCGATCGGCGCCGGCCGCATCATGGCGAATGCCGGCTCGACGGCAGGCGGAACGATGATCAACTGCTTCGTCCACCCGCTCGCGGTTCCCGTGGAGATGCCGCTACAAGGCACCGACGCGGCGCTCGCGCAGGCGCTCGACGACGCCCGGCTCACGCTGCTGATGGGCGGCGGAATCGGCTACGACTTCTCGCCGGTGCCGCCCGCCGGCGCGTACGAACGCCGCCTGTCGGCCGAACGTGGCGCCTGCGCGGCGATCGACCGCTTCGATGCGATGTGCCGCACGCTGCCGTTCACCGGCCCGCGCCGCGGCGCGCAGATGGGCGTGCTGCGCTGCGATCATCCGGATCTGGCCGCGTTCGTCACGGCCAAGCGCGGGCGATCGCGCTGGCCGACCTTCAACCTGTCGGTCGGCATCACGGACGCGTTCATGGAAGCGGTCGCGCACGATCTGCCCTGGGCGCTCGTCCATCACGCGCCGCGCCACGCAGCCGACGCTGCGTCGCCCCGGCGGCAGGACGGGCACTACCTTCATGCGACGGTTCCTGCTCGCAAGCTGTGGCAAACGATCGTCAACGCCGCACGCGACAGCGCCGAACCCGGACTGCTGTTCCTCGACACGATCCGCGACGCGAACCCGCTGCGCGAGCACGAGCAGATCGACGCGACGAACCCGTGCGGCGAACAGCCGCTGCCGCCCTACGGCAGCTGCGTGCTCGGGCCGATCGACCTGTCGCGGTTCGTGCATCATCCGTTCGGCATCGGCGGCGAGCCGCGCATCGATTTCACGGCGCTTGCCGACGCGGTTCACGTCCAGGTGCGCCTGCTCGACGATGTGCTCGACCTCACCGCATGGCCGCTCGCCGCGCATGCACGTGAAGCGCAGCGGACACGGCGCATCGGTGTCGGCGTGACGGGCCTGGGCGACGCGCTGACGATGCTGCGGCTACGCTACGACAGCGTCGAGGCGCGCGCATGTGCGCGCAGCATCGCGCTGACGATGCGCGAGCACGCGTTTGCCGCATCGGCCGCGCTGGCCGCCGAGCGCGGCGCGTTTCCCGCCTACGATCCGGCCGCTTACCTGACCGGCCCCGCCTATCGGATGCGGCTGCCGCTGAAGGTACATCACGCGATCGACCGGCACGGGCTGCGCAACAGCCATCTGCTGTCGTTCGCGCCGGCCGGCAGCGTGAGTCTCGCGTTCTGCGACAACTGCTCGAACGGCATCGAGCCGGCCGTCGGCTGGACGCAGCGCCGGATGGTCCGCACGGCAGACGGGCAGGTGCGCGCGTTCCGGGTACAGAACCATGCTTACCGGCTGTTTCGCGCGCTGCATGGCAACGGCGTCGGGCTGCCGGACTATTTCGCTACCGCGGCCGAGATCGCACCGCTCGATCACGTCGCGATGCTCGCGGCGCTCCAGCCCTGCGTCGACGCCGGCATCTCGAAGACCGTGACGCTGGACAGCCAGTGTTCGCTGGCGCAGGTCGACGCGCTGTTCTTCGCGGCGTGGCGCGACCGGCTCAAGGGCATCACGGTGTTCCGCCCCGATCCGCGGCTCGCGTCGGTCGTTACCGACGACACCGCGCAACCGCGCGACGGCGCGGTCTGCATCGGCTGTTGAACGGCCCGCTCGCCGGTCGCGGGTCAGGCCGACGTGTCCGTGGCCGCTACCGGCTCCGCATCGGCTCGCGCCGGCCCGGGCGCCGCACCGCGATCGTCCGGCGGCGTAATGAGCGCCACCAGCGTGTCGTGATCGATCGACTCGTGTTGCAGCAGGCACCGCGCGATCCGTTCGAGCGCGTCGCGATGCTCGCCGAGCGTCGCCGCGACGCGGATGTGCGCGTCTTCGAGCAGCGCGCGCACCTCCTCGTCGATCAACTGCGCGGTGTGTTCGCTGCAGCGGCCGTCGCCCGGCGTCCACACGCCGGGTGAACCGCCTTGCGGCGTCGCGTCGTCCAGCGTCGCCAGGCCGAGCTTCGCGCTCATCCCGTACTGCATGACCATGTGCCGCGCCAGCGCGGTCGCTCGCTCGAGGTCGTTCTGCGCGCCGGTCGATACGTCGCCGAACGCGATCTCCTCGGCGACGCGGCCGCCGAGCAGGACGTCGAGCCGGTCGAGCAGCTCGCTCTTGCGCAGCACGTAGCGATCCTCGGTCGGCACCTGCTGCGTGTAGCCGAGCGCCGCGATGCCGCGCGGGATGATCGACACCTTCTTCACCGGATCGCAATGCACGCGGCTTTGCGCGACGAGCGCGTGCCCCGCCTCGTGGTACGCGATGGTCTGCTTTTCCTCGTCGTTCATCACGCGGCTCTTGCGCTCCATGCCCGTCATCGCGCGATCGATCGCCTCGTCGAAGTCGGCCATGCCGATCGCCGGCTTGCCGAGCTCGGCCGCATGCAGCGCGGCCTCGTTGACGACGTTCGCGAGATCCGCGCCGACGAAGCCCGGCGTGCGCTGCGCCAGCTCGGCAAGGTCGACCTCCGGGGCCAGCTTCACGCGCTTCGTGTGCACGGCAAGGATCTGCTTGCGGCCGTTCAGGTCGGGCCGGTCGATCGCGATGTGGCGGTCGAAGCGCCCGGGCCGCAGCAACGCCGGATCCAGGATCTCCGGCCGGTTGGTCGCGGCCATGATGATCACGCCCGAATTGGCCTGGAAGCCGTCCATCTCGACGAGCAGCTGGTTGAGCGTCTGCTCGCGCTCGTCGTTGCCGGACATCAGGCCGACGCCGCGCGCCTTGCCGAGCGCATCGAGCTCGTCGATGAACACGATGCACGGCGCCTTCTGCTGCGCCTGCTCGAACAGGTCGCGCACGCGTGCCGCGCCGACCCCGACGAACATCTCGACGAACGCCGAGCCGCTGATCGTGAAGAACGGCACGGCCGCCTCGCCGGCCACCGCGCGCGCGAGCAGCGTCTTGCCGGTGCCGGGCGCGCCGACGATCAGCACGCCCTTCGGGATCTTGCCGCCGAGCCGCTGGTAGCGTTCGGGGTTGCGCAGGAACGCGACGATCTGCTGCAGTTCGGCCTTCGCCTCGTCGATGCCGGCGATGTCGTCGAACGTGATGCCGGTTTCCTGCTGCACGTACACGCGCGCCTGGCTCTTGCCCATGCCGCTGAAGTCCCGGACGCCGCCCGGCCTGCGCATCATGAAGCTCCAGAACGTCACGAGGAGGATCACCGGCAATATCCACCCGGCAAGCGTTTCCAGCCAGCCCGAATCCGGCACGCCGCGATAGCGGATGCCGGCGGCCGTGAGTTCGGTGACGAGACGATCGTCAGCGACCCGGTTGGTCGTGAAGCGCCATGGCGGCCCGGCCTTCTTCACGGCGGCCGCGTCGGAGGCCGGCAGGTTCGCGGCGGCCTCGGGCATGCGCAGCACGCCCGAAATCGACGACTGGCCGATGTCCAGATCGTCGACGAGCCGCGCGTCGACCAGGCGGTGAAAGTCGCTGTACGGGATCGACGTCGTTGCCGGCCGGGCCATCAGCAGCTGATACGCCACCAGCGCGGCAAACACGAACGGGATCAGCAGTCCGGAATAATCGAATGATTTTTTCATCGTTTCGGGCCCGCTCGCCGGACACACCTCCGTTCATGCGTCGTTGCGCGTCCATTGCGCGCGCAGGATGTCCTCGCCATCGCGATAGTGGAGTGCGAGATCGCCGTGATGCGCATGCAGCAACGCTTCCGCCAGCCGTCGCACCATGTGCACGCCCGTCGTACGGACGACGAGCGTATCGGCGGATTTCTCGATTTCCATGATGCGTTCGAGCGCGTGCTCGCTCGTCTCCAGGATGGCCTGGCGCTCGAGCAGGTCGAGAATCGTCGCCCGGTGCGCGCACAGGTATGCGCCGTGCAGCACCAGTTCGCCCGCCGGCAGGTTTTCCCGCATGCGCCTGCAGGCCGGGCATTCGAGCTGGCGCCGGTCGAGCGGCGTCGCGTACCACGTCCAGCGGCCCGCGTCGCAAACGGCGCCGCAGCCTTCGCAGATCCTGTCGCCCTTCGGCCGCTTCGGATCGCGGTAGCTGTCCTTCGTATGCGGCTGCATGCGCCTGTCGTGGCGCAGAGGGTGTCGGCCGGGGCCGGAATTCGAACGGTTCATGACTGCTTCTCCTCGCTGTAGACAGCACTGGCGAGCCGTCAGCCGACGGTGAGCCGGTCGACGACCTCCCGGACGCCTCTCACCGACCCGGCCGCACCGCACGCGGCGCGCCTTTCGGCGAGCGACGCGACCTTGCCCGTCAACGTGACGATGCCGTCGGCCGCGTCGATCGCAATGCCCGCGGATTCGCGCCGCGCGCGACGCGCAAGCGCTTCGGCAATCCGCGTGCCGACGTCCGGCACCGTGTGATCCGTTCGCACACTGATCCGGTTCGCGACGCCGACGACGCCGATCATCCGGCTGACCATCTTTTCCGCCGCCCGACTCTGGTATGCATGATCGACTTCACCGTCGAGCGTCACGCAACCGTGATCGACCTCGACGCGAATCTTGTGATCGCGCAGCGCCTCCTGCCAGCCGAGCGCGAACGTGATCGCGATCGCCAGTTCCTGGTCCGCGCACGCGTTCTCCGGTGGCGCGACGTTCAGTTCGAGCACCAGCGCGCGTGCATCCTCGACATGCAGCGCCGTTTTCTGCGCCTCGAGTTTCTGGGCCCAGCTGTCGACCGTGCCGCGCAACGTCACGATCCGGTCGTGTACGTCGACGTCGATCCGTCGCGCATCGACCGCCGGATTCCAGAACAGCGCCTGCTCGACATCCTGCTTGAGTACTGCGTCGGACTTCATTGCCGTCTCCTGTCGGGCCGTGCCGGTCGCGACATTCGCGATCGGCGATGGGGCCGCACCGGATTCAGCATCGCGCAAGGCGGCGCCGGCGGTTTGACGAGGATCAATCAACGCCGTGCTTGCGGCAGCCGCCGTCGCACACACTCGATCCCGATTTTTCCGTTGACGCAGATCAACTGCGCGACCGGGCGCGACGCGATCATGACCCCGGCGGCGCCGCGACATTCGTGGCGGCCCCCACGCTTCGCATCGTTGCGACCGCCGTTCCCCGGGAGACCGTCATGAACCGCAGGCAATACCGCATCTCGCTGGCGACGCTCAGCGTATTCATCGCGCTCGCATCGCTGGGCGGCATCATTCACGGCATGCTGTTCGACGAGCGGGTGTTCAGATACTCGATCGTCACGCTGATCCTGAGCATCCTCTCGTTCGCCGTCCTGCTGAACCTCGCTCCCGGCGACCGGTCGTGACGCGCGCGACCGCGTCGGGCCCGGCGCAACCCGCCGGCCCTGGGGCCATGTTCCGGCGCGCCTGTCAACCGAAGCACCGCTCGAAACGCATTCCCGCGGAAGTGATGCAGATCAAGGGTAGGAGCGTCAATCGTCGGATATAAGTGAACCCGAAGCGGCGACGCCACGAGGCGGCGCCACCCCGCGTTTCCGTATTCGCCGAGGCTTTCCATGCGCGCCACCGCGCTTCCCGTCGTGTTCCGCACTGCAGCTTCCCGGTACGGGCGTTTCGTTGCGCTCGCAACGAGTATCGGCCTGCTGTCCGGATGCCTGTCGCTCGCCCCGCCGGACCAGCGCCCCGCCGCGCCGATCCCGGCCGCCTTTCCGGATCCGTCGGCCGGCGCCACGCCCGCGGCCGCGCAGGTGCCCGCATGGCAGGACTACTTCGTCGATGCGCGCCTGCGGGCGCTGATCGCGCAGGCGCTGGCCAACAATCGCGACCTGCGCGCGGCCGTCGCGCGCGTCGAACAGGCCCGTGCCGTCTACGGCATCCGCAGCGCGGACCAGTGGCCGACGATCGGCGCCGGCGCGGCCTATGCGCGGTTTCGCGCGCCGGGCGGGCTCCTCACGCCCACCCCTTTCATCGGCCAGGCCTACGAGGTCCGGCTGGCCGAGACGCAATGGGAGCTCGATTTCTGGGGCCGCGTGCGCAACCTGAAGGAAGCGGCGCTGCAGCGCTATCTCGCGAGCGATGCGGCCCGGCGTGCCGCGACGCTGAGCGTGATCACGTCGGTCGCCAACGCGTACCTGACGCTGTGCGAATACGACGAGCGCATCGCGCTGACCCGCGCGACGATCGACACGCGCCGCGAGTCGCTGCGGATTTTCCGGCTTCGCCATGCGGCCGGCGCGATCTCGCGCCTCGACCTGACGCAGGCGGAGATCCTGCTGCAGCAAGCGGAATCCCTCGGCGCCCAGTTGCAACAGGCGCGCGCATCGGCGGCCGATGCACTGGCCCTGCTGGTCGGTGCGCCGCCGGATCTGGCCGGCACGCCGCTCGCGCTCGACGACGACGCCGTCGCGCCGTCGCTCGCCCCGGGCCTGCCCTCGTCGCTGCTCGCGCAGCGGCCGGACGTGATCGCGGCCGAACACGAACTGCAGGCGTCCCGCGCGAACATCGGCGCGGCGCGCGCCGCGTTCTTTCCGCGCATCGCGCTGACGAGCTCGATCGGCTCGGGCAGCAGCGCGCTGCATGAGTTGCTGACGTCCGGCACCGGCGTCTGGTCGGTGATCCCGAACGTGACGTTGCCGCTGATCGACGGCGGCCGCAACCGCTCGAATCTCGCGCTCGCGCACGCGCAGCGCGACGAAGCGCTCGCGCGGTACGAGCGGACGATCCAGAGCGCGTTTCGCGACGTGTCCGATGCGCTTGCATCCCGCTACTGGCTGGCCGACGAGGTGCGTATCGAGCGCGCCACGCTGGATTCGCAGGCCGAGCGGGCCCGCCTCGCGAAGCTGCGCTACGACAGCGGCGCGACCCGCTTCCTCGAGGTGCTCGACGCCCAGCGGGACCTGATGAACGCGGAGCAGCAATGGGTGATGACGCGTCGCGCGCTGTTGTCGAGCCGCGTCGCGCTGTACGGCGCGCTCGGCGGCGCCACGCAAGACGGCGGCGCGGGCGCCGCGCGACCGACCAACGAATCGACCAACGAATCGACGAATCCGGATTCCACACGATGAAAACCCTCAAGCGCCCTCTTCTGATCGGGGCAGGCGTCGCCGTGCTCGCGATCGGCATCACGTATTTCGGATGGACGCGCTGGCGTGACGGGCAGGCCGATGCCGGCCTCGTGAGCGGCAACGGCCGCATCGAGGCGACCGAGATCGACGTCGCGACCAAGCTGCCGGGACGCGTCACCGCGATGCTCGTCGACGAAGGCGACTTCGTGAAGGCCGGGCAGCCGCTCGCGCGCATGGACGTGGTCGTCCTGCAGGCCCAACTCGACGAGGCGCGCGCCCGGGAGGAGCAGGCCGTGAACACGGCGGCGAGCATCGACGCGCAGGTCGCGCAGCGGCGCAGCGACAAGGCGGCGGCCGAGGCCGTCGTCGTCCAGCGGGAAAGCGAACTGGATGCGGCGACACGGCGGCTCGCGCGCTCCGAAACGCTGTCGCGCGACGGCGCGTCGTCGATGCAGGAACTCGACGACGATCGCGCACGCGCCGGCAGCCTGCGGGCGACCGTGAATGCGGCGCGCGCGCAGGTGCAGGCTGCCCAGGCCGCGATCGACGCGACCCGGGCCCAGCTGGTCGCCGCGCACTCCGCGGTGACGGCCGCGCAGGCGACCGTCGCGCGCGTGCAGGCCGACATCTCGGACAGCGACCTGACCTCGCCGCGCGACGGGCGCGTGCAGTATCGCGTGGCCGAATCGGGCGAGGTGCTGCCGGCCGGCGGCAAGGTGGTCAACGTGGTCGACCTGTCGGACGTCTACATGACGTTCTTCCTGCCCGAAACGGTCGTCGGCCGGGTGCCGCTCGGCGCCGACGTGCGGATCGTGCTCGATGCCGCGCCGGAATACGTGATTCCGGCCCGCGTGTCGTACGTGTCGAGCACCGCGCAGTTCACGCCGAAGACGGTCGAGACGGCCACCGAGCGGCAGAAGCTGATGTTCCGGGTGAAGGCGCGCATCGACCGCGACCTGCTGCAGCGCCACCTGAAGCTCGTCAAGACCGGGCTGCCGGGTGTCGCGTGGCTGAAGGTCGATCCGAACGCCGCGTGGCCGGCGCGCCTCGCCGTCCGGGTGCCGCAATGAAATCGGCGCTCCCGGCCGATACCGGTGCCGGCGCGACCGAAACGCTGCCGGCACCCGCGCCGGTCGCCCGGCTGTCCGGCGTCTCGCTGCGCTACGGCGACAAGGCCGCGCTCGACGACGTGACGCTCGACATCCCGGCCGGCCGCATGGTCGGGCTGATCGGCCCGGACGGCGTCGGCAAGTCGAGCCTGCTCGCGCTCGTGTCCGGCGCACGCGCGATCCAGCAGGGGCGCGTCTGGGCGCTCGGCGCCGACCTGTCGTCGCGCCGCCATCGCGCGCGCGTGTGCCGGCGCATCGCGTACATGCCGCAGGGCCTGGGCCGGAACCTCTACGCGACGCTGTCCGTCGAGGAAAACCTGCAGTTTTTCGCGCGACTGTTCGGCCACGATGCGGCGGAGCGGCGCCGCCGGATCGACGCGCTCACGCGCAGCACCGGCCTCCACCCGTTCCTGGATCGCCCCGCCGGCAAACTGTCCGGCGGCATGAAGCAGAAGCTCGGCCTGTGCTGCGCGCTGATCCACGATCCCGACCTGCTGATCCTCGACGAACCGACGACCGGCGTCGATCCGCTGTCGCGCGCCCAGTTCTGGGAACTGATCGCGCGCATCCGGGCCGCCCGCCCGGCGATGAGCGTGCTGGTGGCGACCGCGTACATGGACGAAGCCCGGCGCTTCGACCGGCTGATCGCGATGGACGCCGGGCGGGTGCTGGCGACCGGCAGCCCGGACGAGCTGCTGGCCCGCACCGGGTGCGACACGCTCGAAGGCGCATTCGTCGCGTTGCTCCCGGACGCGCAGCGGCGCGGGCACGAGCCGATCCGGATCGCGCCGTTCCAGCCCGAACCCGCCGCCGGCTACGCGATCGAGGCCGACGGGCTGACGATGCGGTTCGGCGATTTCGTCGCGGTCGATCACGTGAGCCTGCAAATCCGCCGCGGCGAGATCTTCGGCTTCCTCGGCTCCAACGGCTGCGGCAAGTCGACGACGATGAAGATGCTCACGGGCCTGTTGCCGGCCTCCGCAGGCACGGCGACGCTGTTCGGCCAGCCGGTCGCGGCCGACGACATCGACACGCGCCGGCGGGTCGGCTACATGTCGCAGGGGTTTTCGCTGTATGGCGAGCTGACCGTCCGGCAGAACCTCGTACTGCATGCGCGCCTGTTCGGCGTGCCGGAGGCGGACGTGCCGGGGCGGGTCGACGAAATGGCCGGGCGCTTCGGGCTCACCGGCGTACTCGACGCGTTACCCGAAAGCCTGCCGCTCGGCATGCGGCAGCGCTTGTCGCTCGCGGTCGCGATGGTGCACAAGCCCGAACTGCTGATCCTCGACGAGCCGACGTCGGGTGTCGATCCCGTCGCGCGCGACGACTTCTGGCGGCTGATGATCGAGCTCGCCCGGCAGGATCGCGTGACGATCTTCATCTCGACGCACTTCATGAACGAAGCCGAGCGCTGCGATCGCATCTCGCTGATGCACGCGGGCCGGGTGCTCGCCAGCGCGTCGCCGGGGGAACTCGTGCGCATGCGCGGCGCCGGCACGCTCGAGGAGGCGTTCATTGCATACCTGACCGACGCGCAGCGTGCGGACAGCGTCCCGATGGACGCCGCGTCCGACGCGGGCTGGCTGAGCGCGCCGCCCGAGGCCTCCGCCAGCGGGGCCGGCACCGCCCGCGCGGCCGCGTGGTTCAGCCCGGCGCGGGCCGGCAGCTACCTGTGGCGGGAAGTGCTGGAGCTGCGGCGCGACCCGCTGCGCGCGACGCTGGCCCTGTTCGGGTCGCTCGTCCTGATGTGCGTCATCAGCATCGGCATCAGCCTCGACGTCGACAACCTGACGTTCGCGGTGCTCGACCGCGACCAGTCGATCCTGAGCCAGGACTATGCGCAGAACCTCGGCGGCTCGCGCTACTTCGTGCCGCGCGCGCCGCTCGCGGACGAGCGCGAGATCGACCGTCGCATGCGCAACGGCCAGTTGTCGCTCGCGATCGAGATTCCGCCCGGGTTCGCGCGGGACGTCGCGCACGGCCGCCGGGTCGAGATCGGCGCGTGGATCGACGGCGCGATGCCGATGCGCGCCGAGACGATCCGCGGCTACGTCGCCGGCATGCACGAGAACTGGCTGCGCGACCAGGCGAAGCGCCGGCTCGGCGCGTCGCTCGCGCCGGCCGTCGAGATCGCCGTGCGCTATCGCTACAACCCGGACGTCAGGAGCCTGCCGGCGATGATTCCGGCCATCATGCCGATGCTGCTGCTGATGCTGCCCGCGATGCTGACGGCGCTCGCCGTCGTCCGGGAACGGGAGCTCGGGTCGATCGTCAACCTGTACGTCACACCCGTCACACGCGCGGAATTCCTGCTCGGCAAGCAGGCGCCCTACGTGATGCTCGCGATGCTGAACTTCCTGCTGATGGTCGTGCTGGCCGACGTCGCGTTCGGCGTGCGGATCAAGGGCAGTTTCTTCACGCTCGCGGCCGCGGTGCTGGTCTTCAACGTGGTGGCCACGGGCATCGGCCTGTTCGCGTCGACGTTCACGCGCAGCCAGATCGCCGCGATCTTCATGACGATCGTCGGCACGCTGATTCCCGTCGTGCAGTTCTCGGGGCTGCTCACGCCGCTGTCGTCGCTGGAAGGCGCCGGCAAGTGGATCGGGGCGGTCTACCCGGCCACCTACATGCTCGCGATCAGCCGCGGCGTCTACAACAAGGCGCTCGGCCTGGGCGACCTGTCGTCGCAGTTCTGGCCGCTGCTCGCGGCGGCGCCGGCCATCCTGGCCATGACCGCCGTCCTGCTGCGCAAACAGGAGCGCTGACCATGTCGCGCCTGCTCGTCATCTTCCGGCTCGGGGTCAAGGAGCTCTGGAGCCTCGCCCGCGACCCGATCCTGCTCATGCTGATCGTCTACACGTTCAGCGCGTCGATCTACGTCGCGGCCACCGCGCGCCCGGAAACGCTGCACAAGGTGCCGATCGCGATCGTCGACGAAGACGCATCGCCGCTGTCGGCGCGCATCGCCGCGGCGTTCTTCCCGCCGCAGTTCGCACCGCCGCCGATCGTCGACGCGGCCGCGGCCGATCGCGGCCTCGACAACGGCGACTACACGTTCTCGCTCGACATTCCGCCGGATTTCCAGCGCGACGTGCTCGCCGGCCGTCATGCGACGATCCAGCTCAACGTCGACGCGACCCGCATGACGCAGGCCTTTACCGGCGGCGGCTACGTGCAGCAGATCGTGTCGGGCGAGATCGACGCATTCGTGCGGCGCTATCGCGGCACGGCGTCGCCGCCCGTCGATCTCGCGATGCGGATGCGCTTCAACCCGAATCTCGACGAAGTGTGGTTCGGCGCGCTGATGGAGCTGATCAACAACGTGACGATGCTGTCGATGATCCTCACCGGGGCCGCGCTGATCCGCGAACGCGAGCACGGCACGATCGAGCATCTGCTCGTGATGCCGGTCACCGCCGCGGAAATCATGCTCGCGAAGGTCTGGTCGATGGGGCTCGTCGTCACGGTGGCGGCCGTCGCGTCGCTGACGCTGGTCGTGGGCGGAGCGTTGCACGTGCCGATTCCGGGCTCCATCCCGCTGTTCGTGGCCGGGATGGCGCTGCATCTGTTCGCGACGACGTCGATGGGGATCTTTCTCGCGACGCTCGTGCGCAGCATGCCGCAGTTCGGGATGTTGCTCGTGCTCGTGCTGCTGCCGCTGCAACTACTGTCAGGCGGGCTGACACCACGCGAGAGCATGCCGCTGGCCGTGCAGGACATCATGCTGGCCGCGCCGACCACGCACTTCGTCGAACTCGCGCAACGCATCCTGTACCGCGGCGCGGGCCTCGATGCGGTCTGGATCCAGTTCGCGGTGCTGTTCGCGATCGGCTGCGCGCTGTTCCTGCTGTCGCTGACGCGCTTTCGCAAGACGATCGCCCAAATGGCGTAACCGGCCCGGCAGGCAGCCAGGCGCCCGCGCGGCGCCCGGATTCGTCCGTTGATACAGATCAACCGTGCCGGCACCCTTCACGCGATCATGACGTCACGTCCTGTGATAGCCGCAGCGGCCGCGATGGCGGCATGTCGGCATCACGCTCACGGGCGGCCGGCGGCCGCCCCGCCGGAGAACGTCATGATGCGCCTGCCAAACCGGATCGTTCTTGCCACGCTCGGCGTGTTCATCGCACTCTCGTCGCTGCTGGGCGTCGAGCACGCGATGCTCGCCGGGGCGCCCGTGCTCCCGTATGCGATCGTCGCGCTGGTGTCGGGCGTCGCCGCTTTCGTCGCACAGTTGGCTTCGGCCGCCGGCGAGCGCAGGCGTTGTGCGAGGTATCGATGAGGCGAACTTCGGCGCGAGGCTGCTGATCGTCGGGCCGTCCGGCAGCGGCAAGACGACACTGCTCGGCGTGATCCCGGGCTACGTGCAGTGTCTGGTCGCCGACGTGCAATACCATCAGGCGCGTCTTGCGTGGTTGCAGGCAGTCGCGCAGCGGCGGCAGGACACGGTCGCGTTCCACGTCGCGCTCGGCGGCGGCCGGGGTGACCCGGGCTGAAACGCGGCGGTGCGGTCGTCCGGAGTCAGCCCGTCTACGTGTGCGCCACGATGTCCGGCCGCTGCCAGGGCGGCAACTCGGCCCAGCCGAGCGGGCCGTAGACGGTACCGCCGGCGGCCTCGATCGTCTCGACGAATTCGGCGAGTGTCGCCCCCGCCGGCACGGCCAGCTTCATCGCGTCGACAAATTCCTCGCTGCGCAGCCACGGCACCGCGCCGCCGTTGATCTGCTCCACGCTCCAGTCCTGCCCGTGGCGGCCGGCTTCGGGCGGCAACAGGCGCGGCGCGTCGAACGCCACGCGCAGCAGCTGGGTGCGCGAATCGCTGTAAGGCGGCTGCGCGACGTCCTGATAGGGCACGTCGGCCCAGCTTTGGCCGCATTGCAGGTCGAGCGGCAGGCACGTAAACCATGCCCAGGGCGCGCGGACGAAGCACAGCCGGTAGCCGGTCCGCGCGCCGTCCAGGTTGGCGATCAGCGTCATGATGGATTCGTCCCTATCGCGTCGAAATCTCGCTGCCTATGGTGTACGGCATATACGCGGCCCGCGCGGAGGGCGGAATCACGACATCGCCCTCGCACATGCGACCACTATCGCGCCACCGTCCGGCCCGCACGTTGATTGACGTCAAACCGTAGCCGCAACGGCTGGAGGACGAACCTCGCCCGACCCGGGCACGGATACGGATACGGATACGGATACGGATACGGATACGGATACGGATACGGCAATCCCTGATTTCCATCAATCGCTGCACGCGCATCCGCGCTGTAATCGGTTCACTGCTCCCTCGACTCCCGGTGAGGCATCCATGAAACTGACTTTTTTCGGCGCGACCGAAACCGTGACCGGCTCGAAGTACCTGCTCGAGCACGGCAACCGGCGCGTGCTGGTCGATTGCGGCCTGTTCCAGGGCACGAAGAACCTGCGGCTGCGCAACTGGAGCCCGTTGCCGCTCACGCCCGACACGCTCGACGCGGTCGTCCTCACGCACGCGCACATCGACCATGCCGGCTACCTTCCGGTACTGGTGCGCGAAGGGTACCGCGGGCCCGTGTACTGCACGGCCGCGACGGCCGAACTCTGCGACATCATGCTGCGCGACAGCGCGCGGCTGCAGGAAGAAGAAGCCGACTTCGCGAACCGCCACGGCTACTCGAAGCATCACCCCGCACAGCCGCTCTACACGCTGGACGACGCGCAGCGCGCGCTGCAACTGCTGAAGCCCGTCGCGTTCGACGAATGCACCGCACTGGGCGGCGGCCTGGCGTTCCGCCTGCTGCCGGCCGGGCACATCCTCGGTGCGGCGAGCGTCGTGATGCACTGGAATCACAAGGTGCTCGCGTTCTCGGGCGACCTCGGCCGCTATCACGACCCGATCATGCAGCCGCCGCTGACGCCCGCGCATGCGGACTTCCTGGTCGTCGAATCGACGTACGGCGACCGTCTGCATCCGGAATCGGACCCCGAGAACGAACTGGCCGCGCTGTTCGACAAGACGTTCGCGCGCGGCGGCGTCGTGGTGATGCCCTGCTTCACCGTCGGGCGCGCGCAGGAAATCCTGCACTACATCGCGCGGCTGAAGGCGTCCGGCCGCATGGCGCGCGTCCCGGTTTACCTCGACAGCCCGATGGCGACGGACGTGACCGAGATCTATCGTCACCATATTCTCGAGCACCGGCTGACGCCGTCCGAAGCGAATGCGCTCGGTCACGCGGCCACGATGATCCGGTCGGTCGAGCAGTCGAAAGCGATCGCCGACCATCATGGCCCGATGGTCATCATCGCCGGCAGCGGGATGGCGACGGGCGGCCGCGTGCTGCATCACCTGAGCCGTTATGCGCCCGATGTGCGCAACACGATCGCGCTGGTCGGCTACCAGGCGGTCGGCACACGCGGCGCGGCGCTGGCCGCGCACGAGCCGACGCTGAAGATTCACGGCGAATACGTGCGCGTGCGCGCGCAGGTCGAGTCGATCACGACGCTCTCCGCGCATGCCGACTACGAGGAGATTCTCCGTTGGCTCGGCACGATGCAACGCGCGCCGGTGCGGACCTTCGTCACGCACGGCGAACCCGCGGCGGCCGACGCGCTGCGGCGGCGTATCGCGGAACGACTGCACTGGCCGTGCGAGGTGCCGACTTACGCGCAGTGCGTCGATCTCGATGCGGTCGAATCGGGCGACGCGCACGAGCCGGCCACGCTTTCATCCTGACGGCGACGCCGGCAACGCTCCGGCCGGCGCATGCACGGGAACCGGACGTCGCGCACCGTGTCCCGTGCACGGCACGGCACGGCACGGCACGGCACGGCACGGCACGGCACGGCACGGCACGGCGCGGCACGGCACGGTGCGGCGCCGCTATCGGCCATCGGCGATCAACCGACTTCGATGATGACCTTCAGCGCATGGGTTTGCGCCGCGCGACCGAACGTGTCGTATGCGCGCTCGACGTCGTCGAGCGAGAACCGGTGCGTGATCAGGCGCGTCGGATCGAGGCGCCCGGCGCGTACGGTCTTCAGCAGCATCGGCGTGCTGACCGTGTCGACGAGCCGCGTCGTGATCGAGATGTTGCGATCCCACAGTTTCTCGAGGTGCAGGTCGGCCTTGACCCCGTGCACGCCGACGTTCGCGACCACGCCGCCCGGCGCCACCAGCGAGGTGCACATCTCGAACGTCGCCGGAATGCCGACCGCCTCGATCGCGCAATCCACGCCGACGCCGTCGGTCAGCTTCATGACCTCCGCCACCGGGTCGACGGTGCGGCCGTCGATGCAATCGGTCGCGCCGAAACGCCGCGCGACCTCGAGCCGGTTGCTGTCCGGGTCGACCATGATGATCCGCGCGGGCGAGTAGAACTGCGCGGTCAGCAACGCCGCCAGCCCGATCGGGCCCGCGCCGACGATCGCGACCGAGCAGCCGGGCTGCACCTTGCCGTTCAGCACGCCGCATTCGAACCCGGTCGGCAGGATGTCGGACAGCATCACGAGCGCGTCCTCGTCCGCGCCCGGCGGAATCCGGTACAGGCTCGTCTGCGCATGCGGGATGCGCACGTACTCGGCCTGCGTGCCGTCGATCCGGTTGCCGAGGATCCAGCCGCCCGTCGTGCAGTGCGAATACAGGCCGCGCCGGCAGTACTCGCAGCGGCCGCACGACGAGATGCACGAAATGAGCACGGGATCGCCCGGCTTCAGCGAATCGACCGCGGCACCGACCTGCTCGACGATGCCGACGCCCTCATGGCCGAGAATGCGGCCGGGTTCGCAGGTCGGCACGTCGCCCTTGAGAATATGCAGATCGGTTCCGCAGATCGTCGTGCGCGTCACGCGGACGATCGCGTCGGTGGGCGACTGCAGTTCCGGCCTGGGCCGTTCCTCGAGCGCCTTGCGCCCGGGTCCGTGGTAGACGAGTGCTTTCATCGCGGTTCCTCCATCGAAAGAAAGGGTTGCGGGTTCATTCATCAGGACTGCAGGTGATGCCGCCCCTGCGCCAGCACCGTCGCGAGTGCGCACGAAGCGATCCGGACGGCGACGCTGTCGGCACGGCTCGTCAGCACGATCGGGACACGTGCGCCGACGACGATGCCTGCGCTGACGGCACCCCCCAGGTATTCGAGCTGCTTCGCGAGCAGGTTGCCGGCTTCGATATCGGGAACGACCAGGATGTCGGCGCGGCCGGCTACCGGCGAATCGATCCCCTTGTCGTGCGCCGCCCGCAGCGAAATCGCGTTGTCGAACGCGAGCGGGCCGTCGACGATCGCACCCGTGAGCTGGCCGCGCTCGGCCATCTTCGCGAGCGCGGCCGCATCGAGTGTCGAGCGCATCGCCGGATTGACGGTTTCGACCGCGCACAGCACCGCCACGCGCGGGCAGGCAACGCCCAGCGCATGTGCGACGTCGATCGCGTTCTGCGTGATGGCCGCCTTCTGCGCGAGATCCGGCGCGATGTTCACCGCCGCGTCGGTCAGGATGAACGGGCGCGGATACGCCGGCGTCTCGATCAGGAAACAGTGGGACATGCGCTTGTCGGTGCGCAGGCCCGAACCGGCCGCGACGACCGCACCCATCAGCTCGTCCGTGTGCAGGCTGCCCTTCATCAGCGCGCCGGCGCGGCCGGCCGCCGCCAGCTCGACCGCGCGGGCCGCCGCCGCATGGCTGTGCGGCACGTCCTCGATCGTCCACGTCGAAAGATCGACGCCCGCCTCGTTCGCCACGCGTTGCACCTTGGCGCGCGGCGCGACGATCAGCGGTTCGATCGCCGCCCCCAGGGGTGACGTGCGCAGCGCCGCGAGCGCAACCAGACTGGTCGCGTCACACGGATGCACGACGGCGACGACGAGCGGCGCCGCGTTGCACGCCCGCGCGATCAGTTCGGGTAATGCGCCGTCCGGGCGTGGCAGCAAGCCGGGCAGGCATGCGTCGTCGAGCCCCTCCGGCGGCGGGTTTTCGCTCATGTTTCGAGTACGTAGGTGCCGGGCGCCGCCGCCAACCCCGCGGCCGGCGTACGGGCCGACACGTCGCCCGACGAGCGCGCGTGCAGCCAGTCGCGCCAGCAGGTCCACCACGATCCGTCGACGGCCGGCGTGTCGCGCACGAAATCGTGCCGGCTGCGGTAGGCCGCGCCGGGTTCGCGGGTCGCGCATCGATAGTGGCGCCGCGCGTGGCCGGGTTCGGACACGATGCCCGCGTTGTGCCCGCCCGATGTCAGCACGAAAGTCAGCGCGTGGTGCGTGAGCAGGTGGAGCTTGTAGACGGAACGCCACGGCGACACGTGGTCGCGCTCGGTGCCGACCACGAACGTCGGCACGTCGAGATCCGACAACGCGACCGGCCGCCCGTCGACGCAGTAGCGCCCGGCCGCGAGATCGTTGTCGAGAAAGAGCCGCGTCAGGTATTCCGAATGCATCCGATACGGCATGCGCGTGGTGTCCGCATTCCACGACATCAGGTCGTTGGGCTTCGTGCGCGTGCCGAGCAGGTATTCGCTCATCATCCGCGACCAGATCAGGTCGCGCGCGTTCAGCAGTTCGAACGCGGCGGACATCTGCGCGCCGTCCAGGTAACCCTGCCGCCACATCAGCGCGTCGAGTGCGGACAGTTCGCTCGCGTCGATGAACAGGCCGAGCTCGCCGGGTTCGCTGAAATCGGTCTGGGCCGCCAGCAACGTGACCGAGCGCAGTGTGTCGTGTTGCCGCCCGTCGCGCGCGAGCGCCGCCGCGCCGATCGCCAGCAGCGTGCCGCCCAGGCAATAGCCGACCGCGTGGACCGCTTCGCCGCAGATCGACCGGGCGGCATCGAGCGTCGCCATGCACCCGTCGCGCAGATAATCGTCGAGCCCGACGTCGCGGGCCTCCGCGCCCGGGTTGCGCCACGACACCGCAAACACGGTGTAGCCCGCATCGACCAGGAAGCGGATCAGCGAGTTGTGCGGCTGCAGATCGAGGATGTAGTACTTCATGATCCACGACGGCACGATCAGGATCGGTTCGCGCGCGACGCGGGGCGTCGCCGGGTCGTACTGCAGCAGCTCGCACAGCGCGTTACGCCAGACGACGCGCCCCGGCGTGACCGCCACGTCGCGTCCCGGCAGATACGTGCGCGTGTCGCGGGCCCGCGTGCCGCTCGTGCGATCGAGCAACGCGCTCGCGTCATCCAGCCAGTTCCGGAAGCCTGCCGCGAGATTCGCGCCGCCGCTGCGCATCGTCGCGTCGAGCGCGACCGGATTGGTCGCCAGGAAGTTGCCCGGCGAGCACGCGTCGAGCCACTGTCGCGCGACGAACCCGACCAGTTCCTCGTGATGCCGTTCGACGCCCGGCACGCCGCGCGTTGCGTCGCGCCACCAGCGCTGGATCGACAGGAAACTGTCGCGATACACGCTGAACGGCCAGCCGGCCCACGCCGGCGCGGCGAAACGCGGATCGGCCTCGCCGGCATGCACGGCAAGGCCGCTCATGTCCGCATCGTCGGCGCCGCCCTCACGCCGGTTTGCCGCCGGGGCAACGGCGGCCGTGCACGCCTGCGTCGCGAGCTCGAAGCACTTTCCCGGCGACACCGCCAGATGCGCGCCCCAATCGAGCACGGCCAGCGCCAGCGACACGGGCGACAGCCCGAAGGTCATCGCGGCGACGGTCGCATGCGCTGCGCGGTTCCATTGGTCGGCCGGCGAAGTCGTTCCCGCCGGGCATTCGGCGGAACGCGACACCGGGCCGCCCCGATCCGGCGGCGGCATCGATTCGCGCGTGAACGGTGCATGGACGACGGAGGCTGTCATCGCATGTGCATGCCGCCGTTGACATCGAATTCGGCACCCGTCGCAAATGCGCCCGCATCGGAACACAGGAAGCCGACGAGCGCGGCGATCTCGTCGGGGCGCCCGAGACGCCCCACCGGGATCTGCGGCAGGATCTTCGTGTCGAGCACTTCCTTCGGCACCGATTCGAGCATCGCCGTATCCAGGTAGCCTGGCGCGACCGTGTTGACCGTCACGCCGTGACGCGCGAGCTCGAGCGCGAGCGCCTTCGTGAAGCCGTGGATGCCGGCCTTCGCGGCCGCGTAGTTCGTTTGCCCGTACGCACCTCTCGCCCCGTTGACGGACCCGATGTTCACGATCCGCCCGAAGCCCGCGTCGATCATGCCGGGCACGAACGGCTTCGTCATGTTGAACATGCTGTCGAGGTTGGTGCGCAGCACCGCATCCCACATGCCCTTGGTCATCTTCACGAAGGTGGCGTCGTGCGTGATGCCGGCGTTGTTGACGAGCACGTCGACGCGCCCGAATTCGGCCAGCACGCGTGCCGCGCAGTGCTGGCACGCGTCGTAATCGGCAACGTCGACCTCGTATGCATGAAACGCGCGGCCGGCGTCGCGTTCCTGCGTGAGCCACGTCGCGACGTGGTCGTTGTGTTCGGTGTGCGACACCGCCACCGTCATGCCCGCGTCGTGCAGGCAACGGCTGATCGCGGCGCCAAGGCCGCCCATTCCACCCGTGACGAACGCGACGCGCCTAGCGGACATGATCGTGCTCCCGCGCGGCAACGCGATCGTCCGGCAGTCGCGCAGCCGTCGTTTCCCCGTCGCTCGCGCCGACGGCCTCCGTGATGCCGAGCTCGAACGCCGCCATCCAGTCGCGCCACGGCATGCTGGCCTCGTTGATCACGGCCAGCCGCCCGAGGTCGGGCAACCAGTCGGTCTGGTAGCGCGCCAGCCCGCCGGTGCCGTATTCGCGCAGCCACGTGCGCCACGCGCCGGCACTCTCGAACTGCCCGCGCATGCAGAGCTCGGTGGCGTCCTGCCAGATCGCGACGGTGGCGATCGTGTAGTCGCGCATCGCCAGCCGGGCCGCTTCACCGAAGGCCGTCCACTCGCTCGTAGCCGTGAGCGCCTGCTGCAGGCCGCGCACGGCGTCGTGGTCCCGCTGGATGCAGCGCCCTGCGAGCGCATGCCATTCCTGCTGCCAGCCTCGGTTCAGCGCGGCCATGCGCAATGCAAGATCGCATCCCGCGCGGCAGGCGTCGTTCGGTGTCGTCAAAGCGTGGGCGCTCATCGTGTTCCCTCCATCGATCCGGTCAACGGATTGGCATCCGCCTCGTGCCGCCCGCCGGGCATCGGCAGGACGACCGCCTCACTGTGCGGCCGCGGCGCTCGGCTGCCGTTGATCTGAGTCAAGCGCGCGGAAACCCTGCTTCGTAGACTGGATTGCACTGGCGGATCACCCGTCGATGGAGCGATTCCGATGAGCTACAAAAGCATGGTCGTGCACCTCGATACGAGCGCCCGCGCGCATTCGCGCCTCGAGTTCGCGTTGCGCCTCGCCCGGCGCTTCGGTGCGCATCTCACCGGGCTGTTCGCGGTCTACACGCCCGAGCCGCATTCGTTCTACGTGATGGCCGGTTCCGCCGACTATTTCCGCGAGCACCGCGAGCGGCGCGACGAACGGCTCGCCGCGCTGGAGCGCCTGTTCCATGCGGAGACCGCCCGCGCCAAGGTGCCGGCGACCTGGGTTCACGCAGACGAACGCGCGAACCTGGCCGTGCTGCGCGCCGCGCGACTCGCCGATCTCGTGATTGCGGGCCAGAGCGACCCGAACGATCCCGAGACCTTTATCGACGACCAGTTTCCGGAGAACCTGGTGCTGTCCGCCGGCCGCCCGGTGCTGTTCGTGCCGTACACCGGGGAATTTCCGTCGATCGGCGAACGGGTATTCGTCGCGTGGGACGGCAGCCGCGAAGCGGCCCGCGCCGCGCACGACGCGCTCCCGTTTCTCGAGCATGCGAAGCGCACGACGGTCGTCGCCGTGGTCGACCCCGATTCGGAGGCGGCGACCACGCGCATTCCGGCCGCCGATGCCGCGCTGATGCTGGCACGCCACGCGCACGACGTGAACGTGCTCGACATCGGTGCCGGCGCCGGCGCGTCGATCGGCGACACGCTGCTGTCACGCGCCTACGAAACGGGTTCCGACCTGCTCGTGATGGGGGCCTACGGCCATCCGCGCTGGCGCGAGCTGGTGATGGGCGGCGCCACGCGCACGGTGCTGGGGTCGATGACGCTGCCGGTGCTGATGTCGCACTGAGCCGGCCGATGCGCACGCTCGCGCTCCTCGTCGTCAATGCCGGTTCGTCGAGCGTGAAGTTCGCGCTCTTTGCGTATCCGCCGCACGACGATCCCGCGCGGCGGCCGCTGCACGAGGGCGAAGCGGTCGAGACCGGCAACGGCATGTCGATCCGCTTCGACGCCGAACCGGCCGTTGCATGGCCGCTCGGTGCGAGCGACCCCAGCCGCGACGTGCTCGCGCGGATCGCGACGTGGATCCATGGACAGTTGCCGCACATCACGGTGGGCGCCATCGCCCATCGCGTCGTGCACGGCGGCACACGCTTCATGGAGCCGGTGATCGTCGACGACGCGGTGCTCGGCGCGCTACGCACGCTGACGCCGCTCGCCCCGTTGCATCAGCCGCACGGCCTCGATGCGATCGACGTGCTGCGCGGCGCGTTTCCGGGCGTCCCGCATGTCGCCGTGTTCGACACGGCATTTCATCGCACGCTGCCGCGCACCGAGCAGTTGCTCCCGCTGCCGCACGCGTGGTTCGACGAGGGTGTACGGCGCTACGGGTTCCACGGCCTGTCGTACGAATACCTGGCCGTCGCGCTCGACGAGCGGTTCGGCGCACGTGCGCACGGCCGCGTGATCGCCGCCCATCTCGGCAGCGGCGCCAGCCTGTGCGCGATGCGCGACTGCCGCAGTGTCGCGACGACGATGGGCTTCTCGGCACTCGACGGGCTGATGATGAGCACGCGCTGCGGGGCGCTCGATCCCGGTGTCGTCCTGCACCTGCTCGAAGTCGGCAAGCTGTCGGGCGACGCGCTGGGCCGCCTGCTGTATCACGAGTCGGGGCTCAAGGGCGTCTCGGGCGCGTCGGGCGACCCGCGCGTGCTGCTGGCACGCGAAGCCGCCGGCGATGCACCGGCCGCCGATGCGCTGGCGCTGTACGTCCATCGCATCGTGCGCGAGGCCGGTGCGCTGACCGCGCTGCTCGGCGGCCTCGACATGCTGGTCTTCACGGCCGGCATCGGCGAACACTCGGCCGTGTTGCGCGAGCGGATCTGCGCAGCGCTCGGCTGGCTCGGCATCGACCTCGACGTGTGCGCGAATGCCGGCCATGCGCAGGTCGTGTCGTCCGCGTCGAGCGCGGTCACGGTGGTCGTCGAGCCGACCAACGAAGCGTGGATCGCGGCACGCGCCGCGGTGCGCGTGCTGCGCGGCAACCGCGCCGCTTGATCCAGATCAGCGCCGTCGGCGCGCACGCGCCGATGATGACCTCATCCACATCCGTTCAAGGGAAATGCCATGTACTCGAACATTCTGGTTGCGCTCGACGGCAGCGACACGTCGTCCCGCGCACTCGACGCCGCGCTGACGCTCGCGGCGGAAACGGGTGCGCGGCTGACCCCCGTCTACGTCGTCGATTTCCTGGTGCCGGCCTACGACATGTACGGATACGATCCGTCGATCCTCGTCGACGCCTTCCGTGAAGAGGGGCTGCGCGTCACCGAGGACGCGGCGCGACGCCTGAAAGCGCGCGACGTGGCCGGCACGCCGCAGATCTCCAACGTCGAGCCCGCGGGCGAGGACATTCCGCGCCGGATCGTCCGTCTTGCCGACGAAACCGGGGCCGACCTGATCGTGATGGGTACGCACGGCCGGCGCGGCTTTCAGCGCCTCTTCCTCGGCAGCGTGGCCGAGCGCGTGCTGCGCCTGGCCACCTGCCCCGTCCTGATGATTCCGGCGAACTGCCCGCCGGAGAAACCCGCCGAAACTGCCGCGGCATCAACCGAAAAGGAGCCGTCATGAGCTACAAGACCCTGCTCGTCCACCTCGACGACAGCGAGCGCTGCGCGACGCGCGTCGGCCTCGCACTCGAACTCGCGGCGCGCTGGAACGCGCATCTGATCGGCCTCTACGTGGTCTGCCAGGACCTGTTCGAGCCGTTGCGACGGCCCGACGAACCGCTGAAGCTTGCCGTGTACGAGCGGCTGTGCGAGCAGCGTCGCAAGGAAGCCGAAGAAAGATTCCTGACGGCCGCCGAGCGCGCGGGACGCAGCGTCGAATGGCAGGCCCCCGCCGGCGACGCGACCGCCGCCGCCATTCTGCACGCGCGTCACGCCGATCTGCTGGTGCTCGGCCAGGAAGACCCCGACGATCGCATGACCTACGTCGCGCGCCATTTCGTCGAGGATGTCGTGATGGGCAGCGGCCGCCCGGCGATCGTCGTGCCCTACGCCGGCGACGTGCGAACGATCGGCGAGAACGTGCTGATCGGCTGGGACGGCGGGCGCGAAGCCGCCCGCGTGATGGCCGATGCGCTGCCGCTGCTCGCCCGCGCGCGCTTCGTCAACGTCGAGACGGTCGTGCGCGGGCAACCCGATCCGGACAAGACGCCCGCGGGCGTCGACGTCGCCGCGTATCTCGAACGGCACGGCGTTCGCGCGTCGTTCTCCACGACACCGCGCGACCGGTCGGTCGGCGTGGGCGCGACGCTGCTGAACCGGGTGACCGACCTGCACGCGGACCTGCTCGTGATGGGTTTGTACAGCCACGCACGCATGCACGAACGCGTGCTGGGCGGCGCCACGCGCACGATCCTCGAGACGATGACGGTGCCGGTGCTGCTGTCTCACTGAGCCGTCGAAAAGGGGGCAGCCGCTTGCGGCCGCCCCCTTTTCATCACAACACGGCGGCACACGCGCCCTGCCCCTCCCGCACGACCAGCACCGGCCGGTCGGCCGTGCGCACCAGCGATTCGGCGACGCTGCCGAGCAACGCGCGGCGCACGCCGCGCCGCCCGTGCGTGCCCATCACGATCAGCTCCGCGTCGCACTCGGCGGCGGCCCGCGCCAGGACGGACGACACGTCCTCGCCGCACGCGTCGAGCGTGTGTGCCGTGCCGCGGACGCCGCACAGGCGAAACGCGGTCTCCGCGTCGGCCACCGCGATCGCGGCCCTGTCCGCATCCAGCCCCGCCGGGTCGCGCTGGCCGATATAGCCGCTGTCGAAATCGGCCACCCTCGGCGCGTCCGATACCACGCACACGGCGACGATCAGGCCGCCTGAATCGCGGGCGAGCGCGATCGCCTCGTCGAGCGCGAGTCGCGAAGCGCGGCTGCCGTCGAGTGCCGCAAAGATCCGTGCATACATGGAGCCTCCCCGTTGCCGTTCGGATTTGACCGGCATGCCAGACCAGTCTGGGCCCGACGCGCGTCGTCCGGTTGACGCCGGTCAAGGCCGCCCGGAAACAGGCGTACACATCGGTCCCGATTGGCGAACCGGGACAAAACGCGCACAATTTCGGGCGACATCGCAGTTTCGGCCTGCCCCGCTTCCCGTGCCCCGCGTCCGGCCCGCCACCCGCCAGCCACCGGCGATATCCGTCAGGATGAACGGCAATGACAGTCCATGTGCCCGCCTTCAAGGCCGGGCCGGCTCCGCGCAGGGTCCGGCCCGCGCGATCCGCGACCCTCGCCGCGCTGCTGACGCTGGCGCTCGGCCTGGCCACGTCGTTTGCCGCCGCCCGGCTTCTGCAGAACCGGGCGCAGGAAGCCGCCCAGGCGCGCTTCGCGCAATCGGCGACGCTCGCGACGGCCGACCTCCGGCGCAGCCTCCTCGGCGCCGCCGCCGTCTTGCGCGGCGCGCGCGGCTTCGCGTCGACGCTGGTCGTGCCGCAATCCGGCGACGCGTGGCGTCGTTACCTCGACGGTCTCGATCTGGACGGCTTGCAGTCGCCCGTCCGCAGCGTCGGGAGAATCGAGTCGAGCTCCGCCAATGACGATCAGGCGACCCGGCGGGCACTGCAGCGCGCGGCGGAAACCGGCAGGGTCGCGCTGGCCGCGAACGCGACCCGGGACAGCACCGACGCGACGAGTGCCCGCACGGCGCTGATGTTGTATCTGCCGATTTATGCGGACGCTGAAGACGGGGCGCCGTCGGGGCCGCAACATGCGCGCGCGACCGGATACGTCTATGCCGCGCTCGATCCGGCACGTCTCGTCGATCCGTCGATCCTGGATCGGCTACGCGTGGAAATCGCGGCCGACATCCCGGCGGCGCTCGTCCATGCCGGCGGCTTCGGCGGCAACGACGCCGCGACCGCCGGCACCATGCTCACGCGAACGGATTCGCTGTCGTTCGGCGGTACGCCGCTCACGCTGCGCTACAGTGCGCCGGGCACGGACACGTCCGGACCCGCGCTGGCCGTGCTGGCGGCCGGCGCCGCGCTGTCGCTGATCCTGGCCGTGCTCGTGCAGCAGCTTGTCTCCACGCGAATCTCCGCCGCCGTGCCCGCCGGCGACGGCCAGCCGACCGGGGAGCGGATGATGGGCATCATCCGGTCATCGATGGAAGCGATCATTACCGTCGACGAAAGCCAGACGATCGTGATCTTCAATCCGGCCGCGGAACGCGTGTTCGGTGTCTCCGCGATGGAGGCGATCGGCGCGCCGCTGACCCGCTTCATCCCCGAGCGCTTTCGCGCCGCGCATGCGCGGCACGTTGAGCAATTCGGCGTGACGGGCGTGTCGGACCGCCAGATGGGGCAGCAACGCGTGCTGTTCGGCCTGCGCGGCGACGGCACGGAGTTCCCGATCGAGGCGTCGATATCGCAGATTCGCGACGGCACGGGCAAGCTGTACACGGTCATGCTGCGCGACGTCACCGAGCGCGTCCGCGCGGAAAATGCGCTCAGGCAGTCGCGCGAGGAACTCCGCGAGTTGTCCGCCAACCTGCAGAACGTGCGGGAGGAAGAAAAAACGCGGATCGCGCGCGAGTTGCACGACGACCTCGGCCAGCAACTCACCGCGCTCAAGATGGATCTCTCCGCCGTCGAGCTGGGGCTCGCGGGCGTTGTCGCCCCCCATACCGGCGTGCGCGAGCAATTGGGCGGCATGCATCGCCTGATCGATTCTACCGTCGCGTCGGTGCGGCGCATCGCGGCCGATCTGCGGCCGGTGATGCTCGACGACCTGGGTCTCGTCCCGGCGATCGAGTGGCTTGCAAACGATTTCACGCATCGCTACCGGATCACGGTCGACCGGGACATCGCCCCCGTCGATACCGCGTTCACCGGCGCCGGCGCCACCACGCTGTTCCGCATCGTGCAGGAAGCGCTCACCAACGTCGCCCGGCATGCCGATGCGACGCACGTGAAGCTCGCCCTGAAAGTGGAAGACGGCTACTGCGTGCTGCGCATCGCGGACAACGGCCACGGTGCGCCGGAGGTCGCCCGCGACGAGCGCGATCGTCCGTCGTTCGGGCTGATCGGCATCCGTGAGCGCGCGCACATGCTCGACGGCACGGTGACGATCGACAACCGGCCGGGAACGGGATTCACGATCACCGTGGCGTTGCCGCTTCACGCCATCCAGCAAGGAGATGTGCTGTCATGATCAGGGTACTCATCGCCGACGACCACGCACTCGTCAGGGACGGCCTGCGGCACATCCTGCAGAACGCAAGCGGCTTCGAGGTCGCGGGCGAAGCGTGCGACAGCGCATCCACGATCGCACTCGTGCGCGGCACGGCCGCGAACGTGCTGGTGCTCGACCTGTCGATGCCCGGCCGGAACGGCGTCGAGCTCATCAAGCAGATCAGGGACGAGAAACCGGCCTTGCACGTCCTCGTGCTGACGATGCACGCCGAGCAGCAATACGCGGTGCGCGCGTTCCGCGCGGGCGCATCCGGCTACATGACCAAGGAGAGCGCGAGCGCCGAGCTGGTCGCGGCGCTGACCAAGATCGCGGCCGGCGGCGTGTATGTCAGCCTGACGATGGCCGAACAGTTTGCGCAGAGCCTGAACGAACCGACCGATCTCCTGCCGCACCAGCGTCTGTCCGACCGTGAATTCGACGTCTTCCGGCGCGTCACCACCGGCGAGTCGATTTCCGAAATCGCGCAGGCGCTCTGCGTCAGCGTCAAGACCGTCAGCACGTACAAGACGCGCATTCTCGAGAAGATGCAAATGCCGAACGACACGGCGCTCGTGCGTTATGCGATGCGCCACAAGCTGTTCGACGACCCGGACGAACTCTGACGGCGGCCAGGCAGCCGGCCGCTTGCGCCCCGCCGATCTCGCTGCCACCGCCCGCCTCGGCGGCAAGATCGCGGCAAGATGCCGCCCCCTTTGTAGGAAACGCCCTACAACGCTTCCACGTGTCCTACCGCATCTTCAATTGCGGCTGATTTCCGTCGAGCGTCGCGCCATCCATACTGCGTATCAAGAAAAACAAGCCAGCGTGCCGCCCGGAGCAATGGCCGCATCAATGCCGAGACCGGTTTCGGTCTCGTGGCCCGTCCGGTGTGGTTCCCCATCAGGAAGGCGGCAGACACCAAGGCCGCCGGTACGACGGCCAGCGCGATCCCGCCCGACAGCGATTCGCCGCTCGCCCAGGAATTGGAGCCGATCATGCAAAGCCATGCCGATGTATCGCAGACCCTGCCGCTACACCCGCTACACCCGATACAACCGTCACGTCCGTTCATCCCGCTGCATCCCGTCGAACGGGCGGACCAGCCGAAGCGCGCCGCGTCCCGTTGCTCGACCTGCGCGCTGCGTACCGTGTGCATGCCGCCCGATCTTTCGCCGGACGATTTCGCGCGTGTCGACGCGATGATCTGCACGACGCGGCACGTCAGGCGCGGCGAAACGCTGTTTCGCGCTGGTGACGCATTCAACAGCATCTATGCGGTCAGAACCGGTTCGTTCAAGACCATCGTGATGCATCGCGACGGAGACGAGCAGATCACCGGCTTCCAGATCGTCGGCGAATCGCTCGGGCTCGACGGCGTGCACACCGGGCGGCACAACGGCGACGCAATCGCGCTCGAGGACAGCACCGTCTGCATCATTCCGTTCGGCCAGCTCGAACAGATGTGCCGCGACGTTCGGCCGATGCAGCATCACGTGTATCAGATGATGAGCGGCGAGATCGTGCGCGAATCCGCGCAGATGCTGCTGCTCGGCACGATGACCGCCGAGCAGCGCGTGGCCGCCTTCCTGCTGAACCTGTCCACGCGCTTCAAGGCGCGCGGCTACTCGGCCGCCGAATTCGTGCTGCGGATGACGCGCGACGAGATCGGCGAGTATCTCGGGATGAAGCTCGAAACGGTCAGCCGCATGATGTCGAAGTTCCAGCGCAAGGGGCTCGTCGCCGCGCAAGGCAAGCAGATCCGCATCGTCGATCCTGACGGCCTCGGGCGCATCTGAGCGCATGGCGGTGCGGGCATGCCGAGCGGGATCAGCCGCGCATGCCGAGCACGGCGGCACCGGACACGCGCCCCGCGCGCAGATCGTCCAGTGCGCGGTTTGCATCGGTCAGCGCGTAACGCACCGCTTCGACCCGCAGCGGCATCGCATCGGCGATCCGCATGAACGCGGCCGCGTCCGCACGCGTCAGGTTGGCGACCGACACGATGCGGCGCTCGCCCCACAGCCACGCGTACGGAAAGCCCGGGATATCGCTCATGTGAATGCCGCCGCATACGACGATCCCGCCTTTGTCGACCGCGCGAAGCGCGGCCGGCACCAGTGCGCCCACCGGCGCGAAGACGAGTGCGGCGTCGAGGGGTTCCGGCGGCGTTTCGTCGCTGCCGCCGGCCCATGCGGCACCGAGTGACAGCGCGAGCTGCTGGGCGACGGTGTCGCCGGGCTTCGTCAACGCAAACACCTTCCGCCCCTCGAAATGCGCGACCTGCGCGACGAGATGGGCGGCCGCGCCGAAGCCGTAGATGCCGACGCGACGCGCATCGCCGGCCATGCGCAAGGTTCGGTAACCGATCAGGCCGGCGCACAGCAGCGGCGCGGCCTCGAGATCGGAATAGCGCCGCGGCAGGTGCACGCAATAGCGATGGTCGGCAACGGCGCACTCGGCATAACCGCCGTCGATCGTATAACCGGTGAATCCCGGGCTGTCGCACAGGTTTTCGCGGCCGGACGCGCAGTACGCGCAATGCCCGCAGGTCGAACCCAGCCATGGCACGCCCACCCGGTCGCCGACGGAGAATCCCGTCACGCCCTCGCCGGGCACGCGCACCGTTCCGACAATCTCGTGCCCCGGCACCAGCGGCAGCTTCGGGTGCGCGAGTTCGCCGTCGACGACATGGAGATCGGTCCGGCAGACACCGCACGCGTGCACGTCGATCAGCAGCTGGCCCGGCGCCGGCAGCGGTTCCGGCACGCGCGCCTCGCGCAAATGCGGCGTCGTGCCGTCAAACATCATCGCAAGCATGCTCGCCTCCCCGCGCCATCGTGTTCGCGCGCGTCGCGATCCAAGGCTAGTCGCCACGCGCCGCGCGCGCACGGCGCAGTGACGGGCGCTTGATGTGGGTCAACGGCGGCCGGCCGGTTGCTGACACGATGAAGTGGCATGACGCCGCCGGCCCGGCGACCAGGAGATGATCGAATGACAGCCGTTCCCCCACTTGCCGCAAGCGCGCATCCCGAAGCGCTTCTGAAGTCGCTGCTGGCCTATGCGGTGCTGGCTCCGTCCAGCCACAACTCGCAGCCGTGGCGATTCATCGTCGACGGGCCCACGATCGCGGTCTGCGCGGACCGCGTCCGTGCGCTGCCCGTGGTCGATCCGTTCGATCGCGAGCTGATCATCAGTTGCGGCGCCGCCTTGCTCAACCTGCGTGTCGCACTCGACCACGCAGGGCTCGCCCATACGATCAGCACGTTTCCGTCCGAAGTCGACCCCGATCTCCTCGCACTGGTGCGGGTGTGCGACGACGGCTATTCCGACGCGTCGCTCGGCGCGCTGTTCGACGCGATTCCGGAGCGCGTGACGACGCGCGCGCCGTTCGAATCGACGGCCGTTCCGGACACGCTCCAGCGCGAGCTGATCGCGGCCGGCGCGGCGGAAGGCGTCGAGGTCGCCTGTGTCGACGCGATCGCGCACCGCGCACGGGTGGCCGAGCTCGTCGCCGAGGCCGACCGGCAGCAGTTCGCCGATCCGCGCTTCCGCCGCGAGCTGGCGAGCTGGATCGATCCGCGCCGGCACGTCGACGGCATGCCGGCATTCGCGGCCGGCGTGCCGACGCTGCTGGACTTCGCGGCGCCCGTCGTGACGATGGCGGTCCGGACGTTCGATCTCGGCAACGGGCTCGCCGCGCTGCATCACCAGCTGGTCGGCGCGTCGCCGCTGATCGTCTGCCTGTCGACCGTCCGCGACGATCGCGACGCATGGCTCGCCGCCGGACAGGCGCTGGAGCGCGTCCTGCTCGTCGCGGCGCGCGCGGGCCATACGGCGTCCTACCTGAACCAGCCGATCGAGACGGCCGGGCTGCGCGCCCACCTGCGCCACATGCTCGGGCTGCGCGGCGAGCCGCAGTTGCTGCTGCGCGTCGGGCGCGGCCCGCATACGCCGCATTCGCCGCGCCGCCCGCTCGACGAAGTCGTCTCCTGATCGCGCCGCGCGGCAAGGTGCGGCCCCTCCGACCCGGACGAGGAAAAAAACATGAACCTCCTGCGTTTCGCTGCCCTCTGCGCGATCACGGCGGTGGCCGGCCCGGCCGCCGCGCAGACGGCCGTGCCCGAGCCGACCGATCTCGTCAACGCGCAGCACTGCATGTTCTGCCACACGCCCGACATGAGGTTCCTCGGGCCGTCGTTCCACGAGATCGCGCAGCGCTATCGCGGCGATCCGGCGGCGGCCGCGGAACTGGAACGCAAGCTGCGCGTCGGCGGCCGCGTGCACTGGGGCGACACGCCGATGCCGTCCGCCGAGGATCGCGGCGGCCCGCTGTCCGCTGACGATGCGCACCAGCTCGTGCAATGGGTGCTGAGCCAGTAGCCGGCCCGCCGGCCCGCACCGCATGCCGACCGCCATCAAACGCATCCCCGCCCGTACGGTACGAGGCAACGCGCGCCGCCGTGCCGCGCCCGGCGCGACGCCGGCGGACACGCGCGGCATGCCCGCACGTCCGCGGCCCGATGCGCTCGTCGGCAACGACGACAGCGCCCGGCCCGGCCCGCGTCGCGCGCGGCGTCCCGCCCGACGCCCGAAGCGCACGCCTGCCGACGACGACGCCACCATCCTGCAGCACGCGAGCATGCGCGGCATCCGGCTGCAGCTCGACTACTGGAAAGCCGAGGCGCGCCTGCAGAGCGAAGGCATCGGTCATGCCGTCGTGATCTACGGCAGTACGCGCATCGTCGCTCCTGCCGTCGCGAATGCCCGGCTGGACGAAGCCAATCGCCTGCTCGCGCAGCGTCCGCACGATGCGGGCCGGCGCCGCGCCGTCGCGGCGGCGAGCCGGCTCGTCGAGCACAGCGTGTATTACCGCGTCGCACGCGAATTCGGGCGCATCGTCGGCCACGCCGACCGGTGCACGCGCGCCGCGCGGCTCGCCGTGGTCACCGGCGGCGGCCCCGGCATCATGGAGGCCGCGAACCGCGGCGCGTACGAGCGCGGCGCGCCGAGCATCGGCCTGAACATCGAGTTGCCGCGCGAACAGGCGCCGAATCCGTATATCACGCCCGGTCTCGGTTTCCGGTTTCACTATTTCGCGATCCGCAAGCTGCACCTGCTCGAACGCGCGAAAGCCGCCGTGTTCTTCCCGGGCGGCTACGGCACATTCGACGAGCTGTTCGAGGTCCTGACGCTGCTGCAGACGCGCAAGATCCCGCCGCTGCCCGTCATCCTCGTCGGCGAGGCGTACTGGCGCCGCGCGGTGGACCTGGCCTTCCTCGCCGACGAGGGGATGATCGATCGCAGCGATCTCGACCTGTTCACGTACTGCGAAGCCGCCCCCGACATCTGGCGCGCGATCGGAAGCTGGTATGCACGGCGGCGCGCGGCGCGGCCGGTGCGCCGCCGCGCGCCGCCGAAACCGCGTGCCGTGTAGGAATCTGCCGACGCGCTCCGCGCGATTCCTACCGCAGCTTCGGGGCATGCCGATTGAATCGCGCGGGCGCGGCAACGATACTGAAACCACGGATCGCGGCTGCGCGCCAGCCGGATTCCGGGCCATCAGGAGAGCCGTCATGACACACGCTACCCCGCTTCCCGATTCGGGCGACCAGGCCCGCCGGCCTGACGCTGCCGCGCTCGACACGCAGGCGCTCGTCGCCCTGGCGCGCGACGCCGGCATGCTCGTGATCCTCGACGGACAGATCGGGCGCGAGCGGTACGAGAGCGTGACGGGCTCGATCGCCACGCTGGCCCGCTTCGCGCAGGCACTGCAACTGTCGGCACTCAAGGCCGCCTGAAGCCCGCCGCCGTGCCGTGCCGCGCCGCCGGCATCCGGTGCGACGGCGGCGGCCCGGTCTTCCGACGCAATGATCACGCTCACCCTGCCGTCCCGTCCGTCAGCCCGGGCCGGCCGCATCCCGGTCACCACGCGCCTGCCGAAGCCGTCCATCCCGTTCGCCCGGACGTCTCCGGGATGAAGCCGCGATGAACCGGCACCTTTCCGGACACGTCGCCCACCTGTTTCCGGGCATCGCACTGCTCACGCACTACCGGCGCGCATGGCTGTCGCGCGACCTGTATGCGGGCATCGCGCTGTCGGCCGTACTGGTGCCCGTCGGCATGAGCTATGCACAGGCGGCCGGCCTGCCGGCCGTCACGGGCCTCCATGCGTCGATCGCCGCGTTGCTCGCGTATGCGCTGCTCGGCCCGAGCCGGATCCTCGTCCTCGGCCCCGATTCGGCGCTGGCCGCGCTGATCGCCGGCGCGATCGCCCCGCTTGCCGACCATGACCCGCAGCGCGCCATCGCGCTGGCCGGCGCGCTGGCGCTGTCGGCCGGCACGATCTGCATCCTGCTCGGCACGCTCCGCCTCGGCTTCGTCACCGACCTGCTGTCACGTCCGATCCAGTACGGCTACCTGAACGGTATCGCGATTGCGCTCGCGATCGGCCGGTTGCCGGAACTGCTCGGCATGCCCGCGGCGGGCGGCGACGTGTTCTCCAGCGTGCCGCCCATCGTGCACGCCCTCGCCGAAGGCCGGTTCTCCACCAATGCCGCGCTGCTGGGCAGCGGTGCGCTCGCCACCATTTTCCTGATGAAACGGGTGATGCCGCGTGCACCCGGCGTATTGATCGCGGTGCTGGCGGCGACCGTGGTCGCGCACGTGTGGCCGCTGCACGGCATCGCGACGGTCGGCACGTTGCCGGCCGGCGCGCCCGTGCCGCACCTGCCGGTCGTCTCCGTCGCCGACCTGGGCGCGCTCGCGTCCGGCGCCGTCGCCGTCGCGCTGGTGTCGTTCGCCGACATCAGCATGCTGTCGCGCGCCCTGTCGGCGCGTTCGGGCGAAACGCCGGATCGCAACCAGGAACTGGTCGCACTGGGCGCCGCCAATCTGCTGGCCGGCATGATGCAGGGCTGCGCGGTCAGCAGCAGCGCATCGCGCACGCCCGTCGCGATTGCCGCGGGCGCGCAGAGCCAGGTCACGAACCTCGTCGCGGCGGCGTGCATCGCGATCCTGCTCGTTGCCGCGCCGACGCTGCTGACCGGCGTCCCGCGCGCGGCGCTGGCCGCCGTCGTGATGTACGCGGCGTTCGGCATCGCGGACGTCCGCAGCGTCGTCCGGCTGTACCGGATGCGTCGCGGCGAATGCCTGATTGCGGTGCTGTGCTTTGCCGGCGTGATCGGCATCGGCGTCGTGCCCGGCATCCTGCTCGCCAGCGCGCTGTCGCTGCTGTCGTTCGTGTGGCGAGCCTGGCATCCGTACGATGCGGTGCTGGGCCGGCTGGCCGGCGTGCGCGGTTATCACGACATCGCGCGTCATCCGGACGCCGTGCAGACGCCGGGGCTCCTGCTGTTCCGCTGGGATGCGCCGCTCTTCTACGCGAATGTCGAGATCTTCTGCGAGCATCTGCACGCGGCCATCGTATCGTCGGCGTCTCCGGTCACGCGCATCGTCATCGCGGCCGAGCCCGTCACGGATATCGACGTCAGCGCCGCCGACCGGCTCGTGGCGCTTTGCGAGGAACTCCGCGCGCAGACCATCGCACTGGACTTCGCCGAAATGAAGGGACCGGTGAAGGATCGCCTGCGCGCCTACGGGCTGTTCGACGCGTTCGGTCCCGCCAGCTTCTTTCCGACCGTGACCGACGCCGTCGCGCATCATGTCCGGCGGCAACGCGAACATCCGCGCGACGGCGAACCGGCTGCGCGCCCCGCGCCGCCGCCTGCCGGCCGTGACCGGGCCGACGGATAGGCACACCGATACCCGTGCGATGCGGCACTCATTGCATCGGATGACGAACGAAACATCGACGCACGGGAGACACGCGCACGTGCGCCGTGGCGTCAGACCGTGAACGTGTTCGATTTCCTCATCTCGACCCAGGTCATCCCGGCGCGCAGCCCGTCGATCGCGGCTTCGCGCTCGGTATCGTGGGTCCGGCTGTGCGCGAACGTGCGCTCGCATGCGCCATCCGGCGACGCGAACGTCACGTGGATCCTGCAACGATAGCCGCCCGTTTCGGCGGCAATCGTCTGGATCGTCACCGACCAGTCCGCGTCGTGTACCTCGCCTGACAGTGTCATCCGGCTTCCCTCCTTCAATTACGCGGACTGTCCATCCGGTTGCCCGGTACCGCGCTTACTCGACGACCAGGTCGTCGACCACCGCACGCACGCCGCGCGCCGACCACGCGGCGCCGCGCACGGCCTTGCGCTCGGAGAACGAACCGACCTTGCCGGACAGCCGCACGGTGCCGTCGCGCACCTCGATCGCGATGTGCTTCGCCTCGCGCTCCGCGTGGCGCATAATCGCGCGCTTGATGCTGCCGCCGATGTCGGCCGCCCCGACCGCCCCCTGCACCGCGATGTGGTCGGTCACGCCGGTCACGCTGCGCATCTGCGAGATCGCCCGCACGGCCATATGGCTCTGGTACGCCCAGTCGACCCTGCCAGACAGCGTGATCCAGCCGTGTTCGACCTGCACCTTGACCGTGTCGTCGTGCAGACCGACCGTCCAGTGCAGAACCGAACGCACGGCATTCGCGATGTCCTCGTCGGTGCGGACGTCGTCGTCCGGCAGATGCACGGTCATGTCGACGACGAGCGCCTTGACGCCGGCCACGCGGTTCGCCGCCCGCTCGATCGCGAGTTTCTCCGCATAGCTCGGCGGGTGACCCGAGAGCGTCACGATCCGGTTGACGACCTCGACACCGATACGTGTCGCGTCGATCGCCGGGTCGGACTCGAGTTCGTCCTGGACGTCCTGCTTCAGTTCCTTGTCGGTTTTCATCGCCTGCACTCCTGTGAGCCGCGGCGTGCCTGTTCGCCGCATATGTCCAGATTTGCACATGCACGGCCGGGGATCGCTGACGCAGGTCAACGGACGCCGCTCGACGCGCATCGCGGCCTGCCGGTGCGCCGCTTGACGGAGGTCAAGCCGGCGCGGCCCGGCCGCCTTATCGTGAGATCACCGATGCGCGACGTCCCGGGCACGCACGGCGATGCTCCAAGGAGACTCACATGACGGAACAGCAACTGTTGGCTTATTCGCCGACACCGCCGGCAGGGCCGGTATCGCCGCAGGGCGAATCCCCGCCCCTCATCGACCTGCCGCACCCGGACCTCGACGGCGGCCCGCCATTGATGACCGCACTCGCGGCAAGAATGAGTTCCCGCGAATTCGCCGCCACGCCGCTGCCGCCCGCGACGCTCGGCGCGATGCTGTGGGCCGCGGACGGCGTCAACCGGCCGGCGGCCGGCGGCCGCACGGCGCCGTCCGCGCATGCGTTCAACGAAATCGACGTGTACGTCGCGCTGCCGTACGGCGTCTATCGCTACGACGCGCCCGCGCATCGGCTCGTGCTGAAGCATGCCGTGGACGCCCGCAACCTGACGGGTTATCAGGACTTCGTCGGGCGCGCGCCGCTGGATCTCGTCTACGTCGTGCGAACCGCCGCGATCCTCGACATGCCGCCGCAGCAGCGCGACGTGTTCTCGGCGATCGCGGCCGGCGCCATCGCGCAGAACGTGTCGCTCTACTGCGCGGCCGCCGGCCTCGGCACGGTCGTGCGCGGCTGGATCAACCATCGCGTGCTGGCCGACGCGCTGCGGCTGAACGAAGACGAGCTGCCGATCCTCGCGCAGACGGTCGGCTACCGCGCAGGCGGTGCCGCATCGAATGCGTGAGCGCCGCGGCGCCCGCTTCGACGAAACGGCGCGCGGATCGCTCCGCGCGCCGTTTCCTCCTGTCGGGCAGCGTATGCCGACGTCACCCGCAACCTGCCGCCCGATCAGCCGATCGTCAGCTTTTTCTGCGCGACCGGCGCCTTCTTCGGCAGCGTCAGCGACAGCACGCCGTCCTGATACGTCGCCGTCGCCTTCGCGTCGTCGATTTCACCCGACAGCGAGAACGAGCGGCTGACCGCGCCGCTATAACGCTCGCGCCGGATCACGCGCTCGCCTTCCTTCTGCTCGCTGTTGCGCTGGATTTTCGCGTTGATCGATACGGTACTGCCCGTCACCTGGACGTCGATGTCGTCCCTGGCGACGCCCGGCAGCTCCGCGTTGACCTTGTACGCATCGTCGCTTTCCGTCACGTCGATCTTCATCGATGCAAGATCGGGCTCGTCCGCCAGCGTCATCCCGCGCAGCGGCCTGAACAGGCCCTGAAACAGGTCGGCGACGGGTTCGATCGAAAACGGATCGTACCGTGTGACATTGCTCATGGTTCGTACTCCTCAAGCGATTGACATGCGGCCCGCGCTTTCGTCCCGCCCGCGCGAAGCCATGACGAAGATCGGATTGGCGCGGCACCGTGTGCCGGGCAACGGACGAACGATCATCAGGATTCCAGCGTAACTGCCCGCATCGGCATGGGCTTGACACGCGTCAACGGGAGCGGACGCTCAGGTGCAGAACCGGAAATAGCCGCTGTGAAGCAGGATCGGCCGGCCGCCCATCTCCTCGAGCAGGCAGCGCGCGGCGCGCTCGATCGCGGGTCGATGACGGGCAAATGCCTCCACGAGATCCTGTTCACGCGGCGACGCCGCGCGGAAGTGATCCTCCAGTGCCTCCGCGGTGATCGCGCAGTGCACACGGCGGCCTTCGACCAGCGCGGGAAACGCCAGCGCGGGATCCTGGCCGCAATACGTCGGATGTTCGCAAGGAAAGGAGATCTGCATGATGGTCACCTGTGCAGGTTGCGCATGGGTGGGCGCGGGCGGGCGGTGCGCCGCGTGCGGCCCGCGCCTCGCGGCGAGGCGCCGCGTGCGACGACGCTAGGCTGCCGCCGCCGCGGCCGGGGCGGCATCGCCGGCGCGTACGAGCAGGACCGGGCAACTCGATCCGCGCAGGAAACGCTCCGCGACGCTGCCGAGAAACAACCGCCGGACGCCGCGGCGGCCGTGCGTACCGATCACGGCCAGATCGATCGAATGCTCGACGACGTACCGTTGCAGCCGTTCGGCAACATTCTGGCCAGGCTCGGTCTCGACGATTTCCGTGTCGCCGTTGACCGCCGCGTGCGAGATCGCCCGTTCCGCGCTGCGCAGCACCGCCGCGCCGTCGCGCCGAACCTCGTCGAGCAGCGCGTCCGGATCCATTCGTCCGGCGTACGTCACCAGAAGCGAGCGGTCGACGACGAAAACGGCGAACAGGCGCGCGCCGTACGATCGCGCCACCTTCAGACCTTCGTCGAGCGCCAGTTTCGATGAAGGACTGCCGTCCACGGCGACCATGATGTTCGTGTACATACCGACCTCGCTGGATGAACCGACGCGCCGGCGGCGTGCGGATGGGTGTCATCATCGGCGTTCGCCGGACGCGGGCGTTGACGGAGGTCAACGGTTCGGAATCACGTGGAGGCGCGCGGGCACGGGATGCCGGATCAGCGCGGCGCGACCGGCTTCGGCGCGTCGGGGGAACGCGCCGGGTTCACGTCGGCCCGGAAACCTCGCTCGATGTCGAGGATCTTCGTCGCGCATGCGTCGTACTGCCAGCCCGGGCCGCCGTCGCTGTCGTACATGCCCTTGCACATCGCCTTGAGCCGGATCACCGCCGCGCCGCCGCCCGATGCGGTGCGCGATGCCCACACATAGACTTCGCCGGCCAGGAACGGCGGCGCCGTCTCGATCGTGTCTGCATCGGCCCGGGTGATCCGGGTCGACGAATGCCCTTCGACGTAGCGGCGCGCAAGGCGCCATGCGCGATCGCATTCGGCCGGTGTCGAACACGGCAGCGCCGCGGCCTGGCGCGCCGCGAACAATTGCGTTTCCGTCGACCGGAAGGCCGCGTTCCGCTCCGCACCGGCGCACGCACCCAACGCGAGCAACACGACGACCGCCCACACCCGTTGTTTCATCTTCACTGCCTCGCAACGCATCGCGTTCCGCTCGCCATCCGGCGGCATGAATCCGCTCGACGCCAACCCGGCCGCGTGACGCACCGACATCCCGCATTCGGTGCGCGGCACGTGCCGCATCGCCCGAGCGCCCGAATCGACTGTAGGGCCGCCATGGGGAATGCGGTTGACCTGCGTCAAGCGCGCGCCGGCACGGTGCGTACCGCACGGGCCGCAACGGTGTCGACGACGTGCATGCGGGCGGCGTTGCGCCGTTACCGCGCCGGCGCGGGGCCACGGCAGGCCGTCCGGGTGCGCACGGTCAACGCGCTTGACACGCATCAAGCCGGCATGGGCGACAGTCGGCTGCAATAGGGTTCGTCGCACGCGTGCCCCGAGCCTGCCGGCCCGATCCCGCGACTTCGAGCAGACGGAGCGTGCCGCTTCCGTTCGACTACAACCCGCGGGCACGGCGCGATGCAAGCGCCCGGCCCATCGATCCGTTCATCATGTCCCGAGCACCACGCCTGCCGTTCACGTCGAGCCGCGGAGCCGCACGACGCAAGACCCTGCAATTCGATCGCGCGTTGCGTCGGCCTGCCACCTATCCGCATCCCGCCGGCCGGATCGAACGGATCGAAACCCACCTGTCCGTCGTGTATCTGGCGGGACGCTACGCGTACAAGCGCATCAAGCCCGTGCGATTCGCGTTCGTCGATCTCGTGCGCCCCGCGCAGCGCCGCCGCTGCGCGCTGGCGGAATGGTCGCTCAACCGGCCGTTCGCCGGCCCGCTGTACCTGGGCGTCTGGCCGATCGTCGCGCGCGGCCGCGGCAGCACGTTCGGCCCGCCCGTGCGAACCGGCACGCAACGCCACCGGCAGCCGGCGGTGCCCGGCGAGTATGTGGTGCGCATGCGCCGGTTCGACGCGCAAGCGATGTTGTCGGTCCGCAGCGCATCGCACGACACGGGGCTGGCGGACGCGGACGCATTTGCGCAGACGCTGGCCCGCCATCATCTGCACGCACCGCGCCGTGCGCCGAGCGGCTACCCGGGCAGCGCGGCGAACGTCGTGGCCCAATGCCAGGCGTTGTGCGACACGCTCGACGTCACGGTGCCCGCTCAAGCCGCGCTGCGACGCTGGTACGAGGCCGAGCTGGCCCGTCTCGCGCCGCAGTTCGCCGAGCGGCACGCGAACGGCTTCGTGCGCGCCTGCCACGGGGATCTGCATCTCGACAACGTCGTCCGCTGGCGCAACCGGATCCTGATGTTCGACTGCATCGAGTTCAACGACGCACTGCGCTGGATCGACGTGGCGAGCGATCTCGCGTTTGCATGGATGGATTACGCCGCCCGCGAGCGGGCAGATTGCGCCCACCGCCTCCTGTCAGGATGGCTCGCACGTACGGGCGACCATGCGGCGCTGGCCGTACTGCCGTGCTACTTCGTCTATCGTGCGCTGGTGCGTGCGCTGACCGCACGGCTGCGCGGCGACGAGGCGACGCGCGGCCGCTATCTGCGCCTTGCGTCGGACATGGCGCAGGCACGCCGCGATGCGCGGCCGCTGCTGCTGCTCTGCCATGGCATGTCCGGTTCCGGCAAATCGGTGGCGAGCCGCGCGCTGGCGGAACGGCTCGGCGCGATCCGGCTGTCCAGCGACGCCGAGCGCAAGCGCCTCGCCAGCGCACCGGAGGACACCCGGCTGCCGCTCGCCGCTTATTCGGAGACGGCGATCGACGCGGTCTACGACAGACTGCGTGCGCAGGCCGGCGAGGTCCTCTCCAGCGGCTATACGGCAATCGTCGACGCGACGTTCCTGCTCCGGCGCAACCGGGCACCCTTCATTTCGCTCGCCGAGCAGCGCGGCGTGCGCGTCGCGATTCTCGACTTCACCGCGAGCCCCGCGACGCTCGCCGCCCGTGTCGCGGCCCGGGCCGCACACGGGCGCGACGCATCCGATGCCGACACGGCCGTACTGGCCCGGCAGGTCGAGCGTGCCGAGCCGCTGGCGGGAGCCGAGGCCGCGATCGCGATCCGCTTCGAAACCGAGTGCGACGTCGCGGCGTACGGGAGCCGCGCGTTCTGGGCGCCGTTATTCGCCGCGCTACGCGCGTAAACACGCGCGTAGCGCCGCCCGCCTGACTTGACGCCAGGTCACGACGCTCCGTTTCAGCCGGCCGCGCCCCGCATGATCAACGGCCGAAGGTGCGCGTATGGTCGTCGTAGTCGAACAGCCCCGCGTAGCGGCCCCAGTCCGTCACGACGCGCAGCGCCTGTTCCGCGCTGCGCGGATCGAGATGATCCTCGAGCTCCAGTTCGAAGCGCTCACGCGGCGCGCGATGCCCTGCGCGCTCGTCCAGCACTTCGTCGATATGCGCGGCAAGCGGCACGAACTTGACGACATGCTCTCGAAACAGACGCCGCCGAGCCTCGTCGTCGCTGTGCGCGAACACGTGGCCCGCCGCGCTCAACCGGAGGGTCCGGTCGTGCCACTCGGCAAAGGCGAGCAGATGGAGCGCCGCGGCGGTCGCATGGAGCACGTCGACCCGGAGCGCGAGCGCCGCGGCAATCGCGCCGAGTTCCGCATGGCCGTCGTACGGCGCGGCCGCCAGGGTCTCGACGAACCCGGCGAGATGGTGGCTCGTCACGTCGGGTAGCGCCATGGCCAGCGTGCCGCCGGCCGCCGCGCGAGCCGCCGCCGCGTCGGCGATGCGCGCGGTCAGCGTCGCGTAGATCTTGCCGACGATCGCCTGGAAGGCCGGGTCGTGCCGGTTGCGCGGACGCGGCAACGGCACGTTCAGCGCGGCGTCGATGCGCGCCGGGCCGGCACCGAGCACCAGGATGCGATCGCACATGAGCACGGCTTCCTCGATGTTGTGGGTCACCATCATCACCGACCGGGTCGACAACTGGCGCGCGTCCCACAGGTCGAGAAAATCGGTGCGCAGCGTTTCCGCGGTCAGCACGTCGAGTGCCGAGAACGGTTCGTCCATCAACAGCAGGACGGGTTCGCTGACGAGCGCGCGGGCAAACCCCACCCGCTGACGCATGCCGCCCGACAGTTCGCGCGGATAAGCCGATTCGAAACCGTCGAGCCCGATCAACTCGATCGCGGCGGCCGCCCGTTCGCGCACGTCGCGTGGCGGAAGGTCCAGCGCATCGAGCCCGAGCTCGACGTTTTCGACGACGGTCAGCCACGGGTACAGCGCGAAGGTCTGGAACACCACCGCAATGCCGGCGGTCGGGCCGGCAAGCGGCGCCCCGCGATATGCGACCGTGCCGGACGACGGCTTGACGAGCCCGCCCGCGATCCGCAGCAGCGTGGACTTGCCCGAGCCGGAGCGGCCGAGCAGCCCCAGTATCTCGCCCTCGCGGAGCGTGAGGTCGATATCGGCCAGCACGTGCAGCGGCTCACCGGACGGCTTCGTGAACGATTTGCATACGCCGCGCATCTCGAGCACGACCGGCGCCTGCTCCGATGACGGCGCGGCCGCGCCCGCCTCGTACGCTTCCTTGCATTCACCGGGATTCGACACATCGGTCTCCTGCGGATAATGGATCGGGCCCGGACTCAATCGAACCGCGTCCTGCGCTCGGCGAACGCATACATCGGGCGCCACACGAGCCGGTTGGTCGCGATCACGAGCAGCGACATGACGGCGACACCGAGCGCGATACGCGGAAAGTCACCGGCGCCGGTCATCTGCGCGATATAGGCTCCCAGTCCGCCGGCATTCAGGCGCGTGCTGCCCCAGCTCACCGCCTCCGCGACGATGCTCGCATTCCATGCGCCGCCGGACGCGGTGATCGCGCCCGTCACGAAGTACGGCAGCACACCCGGCAACATGACGCGACGCCACCAGGTCACCGGCCGGACCCGGAAGCATGCCGCCGCTTCGCTCAGGTCGGCCGGAAACGCGCTCGCTCCGGCGATCACGTTGAACAGCACATACCATTGCGCGCCGAGGATCATCAACAGCGGCAGCCAGACATCGGGGGCGAGCCGGTAGCGCACGATGACGAACACCGCGACTGGAAACAGGAGGTTGGCCGGAAACGCGGCGAGAAACTGCGTGATCGGCTGGATGCGGGCGGCCACGCGCGGTCGAAGACCAATCGCAATGCCGATCGGCACCCAGATCGCCGACGCGATCACGACCAGCACCGTCACGCGAACGAAGGTGAGCGCCCCTTCGCTCGCCACGACGCGCAAGTCCGTCCAGGTCAGCGCCGCGCGTTCGAGCCGGAACAGGACAACCGCCGCATACCCGCCTCCCGCCGCGCACAGCGCGAACCAGAGCGCGTCACCCGCGTGCCGCGGCAGCGCCATCCGGCCGCGCCACGGCCATGCGGCCCCGGGCAGCCGCGCACGCGCCGCGCGGCGCAACAGCATGCCGACCGGGCCGCCGGCACGGGCCATCCATCGCGACCGGTGGAACAGGTCGAGCATCCAGCTGCGCGGCACGACCGCGGGCACGGCATCGCCATGGCGAAACCGTTCCGACCACGCGACCAGCGGCCTGAACAGCAACTGGTCGTACAGGACGATCGCGACGCTCATCGCGACGATCGCCCAGCCCACCGCGGCCAGGTCCCGGTTCGCGATCGCCTGCGCGACATAGGCGCCCACGCCCGGCAGGTCGACGTGCAGGTCGCCGACCGCGATCGCCTCCGATGCGACCACGAAGAACCAGCCGCCCGACATCGACATCATCGCGTTCCAGACGAGACCGGGCATCGCGAACGGCACCTCGAGGCGCCAGAAGCGCTGCCATGCGGACAGCCGGAAGCTGCGGCTTGTTTCGTCGAGATCGCGCGGCACCGTGCGCAGCGACTGGTAGAAGCTGAACGTCATGTTCCACGCCTGGCTCGTGAAGATCGCGAAGATCGCCGCACATTCGGCGCCCAGCATCCGCCCCGGAAACAGCGACAGGAAGAACAGCACCGTGAACGACAGGTAGCCGAGGATCGGCACCGACTGCAGCACGTCCAGCAACGGAATCAGCACCCGCTCGGCCGACCGGCTCCTGGCCGCGGCGGTCGCGTAGACGAACGTGAAGGCAAGCGATGCGAGCAATGCCGCGAACATGCGCGAGACCGTACGCAGCGTATAACCGGGCAGCGCCGCGGGGGACAACGAGATGGCCGGGGGATGCGCGACGGCGAGCGGGCCTGCCATCTGGTGCGCCGAGATGCCGGCCAGGATCAGGAACCCGATGACGATCAGCACCGCGGCGAGATCCCGCCAGCCCGGCGCGGGCAGCGTCCAGCGCCCACCGCGCAATACCTCCGCATGGTGCTCCACGGTGCCCCTCCCGGCCGATAATGGCGGTTCATCTTCAGGGGCGGGCGGGACAGTCGCGTTGACCTGCGTCAACCGTCCCGCGGCAGCCGGCCCGGGTCGCGCCGACGGATGCGGGCGCGGTCGGCGTTCGGAAGATGAACGTGTCCGAATGCTTCAGATCGACACGGGCCATGCCGCTGCCTGAAACGTCCGGCGCCGCTTCGCGCGCGGCCGCCAATACCCGGTGGGGCGCGGCGACATGCCCGCACGCGCGGTCGCCGCGGACACGCCGCGGCGGAACGCGATGCACGCCGGATCAGTCGCGTTGCTTCTCCTCGAAATACGGCTGACGCGCCGCCACGAGGCGCAATTCGTCGAGCAGCGCCGCGGCCACGCGAAGCAGGTCGTCGAGCGAGACGATACCGACCAGTTCGCCGTCGTCGCCGACGACCGGCAACCGGCGCACGCCGTGCTGACGCATCCGCTTCGCGAGCAGCCAGACATCGTCGTCGACATCCGCGACGGCGACGGGCGCGGACATGATGTCGCCGACGAACAGCGCGTCGGCCTCCGCGTCGGGGCCGACCACGGCAAGCACGATGTCCCGGTCGGTCACCATGCCGATCGGCTTGCATCGTCCTTCCTGTTCAAGGACGACGACCAGGTCGCCGGCATGCGCGTCACGCATCCTGGCGGCTGCCTCGACGACGGTCGTCCGTGCGGGGCACGTCGCGACATCGCGGGTACAGAGCATCGCAGCATTCATGTTCGTTCTCCCGGGCGGGGCGAAGCGGATCATCGGCGCGTGACGCGATCGGTTCCCGTCGCCATGCGCGCCCGTTCGCATCCGGTGAAAACAACGGTAAATCCGGCCGTGCAACCGGAAATTGATGCAGGTCAGCGCGGTGCGCCGTGCGGCGTTCCGCGCAATGCCGTGGCCGTTGCCGTCCGGCGCGCGGCCGTGAAGCCGGCGTTGCCGTCGCGGCCGGGGCGATCGCACTCGGCGAAGCGCGACACGATCCGGCAGCCGTCGTCCGACAAGCGCGGGGGAGCCTCCACAAGCGACGCGGCATCCAGTCGCACGAGGCCGCGATCGACAAGACGGCGAAGGTCGGCGGGGTCGCCCTGCTGGCATCGCGGCTCGCTGGCGAGCACCATCAGGATCGCGATCTCGTGGGGACTCAGCAGCCGGTCGCCATCGGCGTCGGCGTCGACCGGACGATTCCGGTGTGGCGCGACGGGCAGCGTGATGATCCGGGGATTCGACGTGTGCGCAAACAGGGAAGGCATGATGGAGGCCCGTATCATGAACGTGAAGACGCGGACGGCATGGTGCATGTCGGTTCCCGATCGAGAGCGACACGCGCAAGCCTTCATCTTCGCTCTTGCAGCACAAGCGGTCTTGACGCAGGTCAGCAAGTGCACGCACGCGCCCCTCACTACCGGCGATTCATCTGACGCGATGCCATCCGGAGATCCGCTTTGCGTGTCTGTCAGGAACACGTCAATTTGATCGTTTAGCCTTTGGTCGGCAGATCGGAACGCCACGGTAGCGTACGTATCTTCACGTCGGCCGCTCGGACTCCCGCTCGTGGTCCCATGTCGTCCGCATGTCGTCCACGTAGCACTCCGCATCATCCGGTTTTCTCCGGAGAGACCGAACGCCGTATCCGGCTTGCATGAAATCAATGCGTCGCGGTCATCCGGAATCCATCATGAATCACCGTCCTGAAGAGGTCCATGCATGAACCGGTACTACGAAGTCGAACGCGAGCTCGCCCATATCGAAGGATCCATTCGACTGCTCGAACAGGCACGGGGCGACTTCCATAAAAAGACGTCGATCAGCGATCCCGCATACTGGCGTGCAAGACTGCACGCGGTCAGGGCGACGGCCGAGCAGAACAAGACGCTGCTGCGCCGCGCCGACGAAATCCTCGCACGGCTCGATCGGTTCTGATCCTCGCGCACCCGGTCCGCCTGCATTCCCGATACGTGACGATCGACGATTCGGGCAAGATGCGTGCGGCACATGGGGCGTGCCTCGATCAATCCGGCGAAGCGCCCGTATAACGCGCACCATCGAGTGCGGATCGGCCCGAACCATCGTGCTTGACCTCCATCAGCGCGCCGCTGCGGCATCGCTCACAGATTGCAAGGAAGCGCGCAAAACGATTCGCACTGCGAAACGTATCCAACTCTCCGGCGGCTTCTCGTCCATCCGCGATATGGCATGACCTGATCGAACAGCAACGCCAATGGTGACGTACGTGGAACGTTGCCGCTCACTCGAACCGGCAGGCCGCGCGCGGCAGCGCCGAAAGCGTGTCGCTCGACAGTTTCAGAATGCCGTCGAACCCGGCCTGGTTGTCCGCCGGGCAGAACGCCGCGAGCGTCATGCCGTCCGGGCGTGTGTACTCGACATTGAACACGGCCTTGTTCAGCGCGATGAAGCTCGCGTAACCGCCGCACTCGTGGAACCTGTTGCATTGCTCGTTGAGCGCCCAGTCGGCCACTTTCGCCATCGCGGCCGCGATACCCGAGCCGTTCTTCAGGCCCATCGACATCCCGCGATCGTGCGCGGCGGCGATCAGCGCCGTGTTGTACCGCAGTTGGTCGTCGCGCGTCAGCGGAAAACCCGTTTCCTGGCGATAGCTGTCGTCGAGGTCCGGCTCGATGCCGTCGCAGCCCTTTTTCTTCGCCATGTCGAGACGCGCCAGCATCAAGGGCATCAGGATCGCGGTCTGTCGAATGTCCAGCCAGCGTTCGTGATCCTCGTATCCTTCGACGGGGTTACCGAGCACGCTGTCGGGAAACCGGCCGGCATCGCCACGGGTGTCTTCCCGCCCGCCCACCTCCATGTAGCACACGACGGTGATGCCCTTCGCCTTCAGGCGCTGGATCGTACCGGCATCGGTCAGCTCCATGTCGACGTCATACATCTTGCGGGCGTTGTTCACGCCGTCCAGCACCTTCTCGTTGATCGGGTTGCCGTCGATCTGCCATTGCCAGCTCGTGCCGGGCACGAGCGGCTTCCACGCGGCGGCTTGCGACGCGCGCGCCGAAGCCGCCGCGACCGGGCCGCCCGGCACCGACGAATCCGAGTCGCCGCCGCACGCCGCAAGCAGCAGCATCAGCACGAATGAAGCGAGTGATCTTGCGGACATGGCGAATCCTTTGCCTGTTGGCGGCTCGTCAGGATGCGAGAGTGCGAGGGTGCGAGGGAGTCACGTGCAGCGGAATGCAGGCGATGCATCTGCCGATCGCGCAGTGGTGCGGGAACGCGCGAAGCACGTCCGGATGGTAGGCGGGAACACCGCGCCCATCTGTTCCGATTTGTCGATTTTTGTTTGCGTGGCGGGCCGGCGTTGTCCGGAAACGCACCGTCATCGCCGATGAGCGATTGCGAAAAATGACAGTTTCTCCGTCCCGGGGTTTTGGATAGATTGGCCATACCGCATCCGCATCGCCTCAGGGACACCATGAACTTCGAAGCCACCCCCGATCAACGCGCTGCCGCCGCCACCTATCGCGCCATCGCGCTGCGTCACTTCGCGCCGTCGCCGCGCCGCGGCTTCGACTGGGCAACCTGGCGCGCGCTGTCCGAAGCAGGCCTGTGGCGCACGCTCGTCGCCGGCCGCGACGCAGGCGCGGACGCGTCGTTGAACGTGTTCATCGCCGCGTTCGAGGCGATCGTGACCGCGACGAGATCCGTCGGCTTCGCGATGGCGCTGGCGAATCAGGCGACCGTGATACGCGCGCTGCTGCTCCACGGCACACCGGCGCAGCGCGACCGTTTCCTGCCGGCCCTGACGTCCGGCGCGGTGGCCGCGACCGCCATTTCCGAAAAAGGCACCGGCACCGAAATCCGCGCACTGCAGAGCCGCGTCACGCTGGACGGCCAGGATGGCCGCCTCGACGGTCACAAGTACAACATCAGCCACGCCCCGGACGCGGCACTGATCCTCGTCGCCGCGAGCGCCACGCACGACGGTCGCCCCGGTACGGCGCTGGTTCTTCTCGATCCGCAACGCGCCGGCGTGACGCGCACCGCGCCCCAGGAAACCCTGGGCGTCGCCGATCTGCCGATCGGCGACATGACGTTCGACGGTGTTCCCGTCGGCACGGACGATTTGCTTTGCAGTCCCAAGGATGGATTGCGCGTGCTGATGGACATCGCGTCGATGAACCGCGCGTTGTTCGGCCTGCTGTGCGCGGACGTGGTCGGGCCGTTCCTCGACGACGCACTCGCGTATGTCGGCGAACGCGGCGCGCTCGGCGTGACGCTCGACAAGCATCAGCATGTCCAGCGGCGGCTCGTCGACATTCACGTCGGTGCGGAGCGCTCGCGCTGGATGGCACTCGCCGCGCTCGACCAGTTGCGGGCGGGCGACCCGTCCGCGCTCGCCAGCTGCTCGATTGCGAAACTGGGCGGCGCCCGCGACCTGACCCAGGCCGCGCTGCACCTGCTCGCGATCTACGGCAGCGACGGTTATCGCCGTGGCCCGCTCGCGACCTTCGTTGCCGACGCACTCGCCATGGGAACCGCGGGCGGCACCGAAGAGATGCACGCGCGCAACATCTTCAGCCAGATGCAGCGACGCGCGACGGCCTCGCACATGCACGCGGCCTGAATGCTCGATTTTTCGTTTCTCATCCCGAAGGAGTCTGCCTTGACCATCCAACCCGGCCTCCGTGCCCGTGCCACGCACCGCGTCGATACGATTTCGCTTGCAGATCAATGGGGCGGCGAAGCGCACGCGCTTGCCAGCCCGATCATGATCATCTTCATCGAGCAGACCTGCATGCAGGCAACCGATCACCTGCTCGGCTCCGACCTGATGACGGTCGGCTACAACTTCGAGATCAAGCATCTCGCTCCGACGCCGCCCGACTGGGAAGTCACGGTGGACGCCGAGCTGATCTCCGTGGAAGGCCGGATGATGACCTACAAGGTGTCGGTTCGCGATGCGGCCGGCGTCGTCGGCGAAGGCATCCATACACGCTGCGCGGTCGGTCGCGACAGTTTTCACGAGCGGCTTGCCGAGCGCCGCGACCGCGCACCGGTCGCGCAATGAGCACCACTGGAGGAGACACCCCGATGCGCCCGACGCCGCTGCACGACCTGCGCCTGCCGCTGATCGCGTCGCCGATGCTGATCGCCAGCTACCCCGAGATGGTGCTGGCGCAGTGCAAGAGCGGGATCGTCGGCGCCTTTCCCGCGCTCAATGCACGACCGAGCGCGCAGCTCGGCGACTGGATCGATCGCATCGACGAGGAACTCGCCGCGCACCGTGCCTCCCGTCCGGATGCGTGCGTGGGGCCGTACGCGGTCAATCACATCTGCCATCAGACCAACACGCGGCTCGAAGCGGACTTGCGGATCTGCATCGACCGGCGCACGCCGATCCTGATCACGAGCCTGCGCGCGCCGCCGCGCGAGATCGTCGAAGCCGTGCACGCCTACGGCGGTGTCGTCCTGCACGACGTCACGACCGTACGACACGCGGAAAAAGCGCTCGAGGCCGGTGTCGACGGCCTGATCCTGGTCGCGGCCGGAGCGGGCGGCCATGCCGGCACGCTGTCCCCGTTCGCGCTGGTGTCGGAGGTGCGCCGCCTGCACGACGGCTTCATCGCGTTGTCCGGCGCGATCGCCACCGGCGCGGCCATCGCGGCGGCGCTTGCACTGGGTGCCGACTGCGCGTACATGGGCACCCGCTTCCTCGCGTCGCACGAAGCCAACGTGGCGCAGCGCTACAAGGACACGATCGTCGAGGCCACCGCCGCCGACATCGTCTACACCGATGCGTTCAGCGGCGTGCACGGCAACTATCTGCGCCAGAGCATCGAGGCCGCGGGCATGGACGTCCGCAACCTGCCCCGCAGCGAGCACGCGCGCCTCGATTTCTCGCCCGAATCCGGCGCGCGCCAGTGGCGCGACATCTGGGGCGCCGGCCAGGGCGTGGGCTCGATGGACACGGTGCTGAGCGTCGAGCAGATCGTCGCGCAGCTCGAGATCGAGTACGGCGTCGCACTCGAACGCGTGCGTCACGAGTCCGCCCGCATCGGCCGGCACGCCCCCGCGCACTGACCGGGCACCCGCTTTCTTTCGCTACCTCCACGGTACCGTCATGACCCTCACCGCCACCGCCTCGCCCGCTCACGATCCGGTCGCGCTGCAACGCGCGCAGATCGATGCCATCGACCAGGAACTGCTCGCGCTGATCGCGCGCAGGATGCAGCACGCCGCCGCGATCGGCCAGTTCAAGGCGCTCGACGGCCGGACGATCCGCCAGCCGGCCCGGGAAACGGAAATCGTCGCGGGGCTGTGCGCCCGGCCGCACGGGCTGCTGCAGGCGCGCCACGTCGCGGCGATCTGGCACACGCTGTTCCGCGTCAGCCGCGAGTTGCAGCAGGTGCCGTCGGTCGCGTTCCTCGGCCCGCCGGGCACCTTTACCGAGACCGCGATGCAGCGCTACTTCGGCGCCCCGATCCGTCCACAGGCGTGCGACACGCTCGAAGCGACGTTCGCCGCACTGGCGGCCGCGAACGTCGACCATGCGGTGGTGCCGATCGAGAACTCGACCGAAGGCACGGTGACGCGCGCGATCGACCTGCTGGCCGACGCAACCGCTCCGGTGGTCGGCGAGATCGTGCTGCCGGTCGCGCACTGCCTGCTGAGCGCATCCGGCACGCTCGAAGGCGTCGACTGCGTCCTCGGCCATCAGCAGGCGCTGGCGCAGTGCCGCGCGTGGCTCGATGCGCATGCGCCGCAATTGCGCCGCGTGCCTGTCGCGAGCAACGCCGCGGCTGCCCGCGAAGCAGCGAGCATGACGGATTGCGCAGCGATCGCCGGCGAACGGGCGGCCGATCGGTACGGACTGCGTATCGTGGCGAACGCGATCCAGGACGAACCCGGCAATCGCACGCGCTTTCTCGTCCTCGGCGGGCCGCCGGCGGAGCCGACAGGCCACGACCGCACCAGTCTCCTGCTGAAGCTCGACGATACGATCGGCGCGCTCGCAGGCGTGTTCGATGCATTGGCGCGGCACCGGATCTCGGTGCTGTGGCTCGACGCGCGTCCCGGCCGCGCCGCCGGATGGGCGTACCGCTTCTTCGTCGACATCGACGGCCATCAGGACGACGCGCATGTCCGTGCCGCCCTCGACGACATCAGGACGACCGCCGCCGACCTGCGAATCCTCGGTTCCTACCCGCGCGCGCCGTTCGTCGATGCCGGCGCCGTTGCCGAGCCGAGCGCGACATGAGTGCCGCGTCCGCCGATACCGCCGTCGCGCGCCGGGTGCGGGCCATCTGCGACGGCCACGACGATCGCCTGCTGGTCCTGCTCGGGGTCGTGCCGCCGTCGCTGCGTCGCGACACCGGCGCTTGGCTGCGTGCATTGCGCGCGGACTACGAGGACGAGCTGGAGTTGCTGACGCATGTGCAGCGCGTGGCCACGCCGCACGTCGACGACGATGCGCGGGCCGCGCTGCTTCGCCGGCTCGGCAGACTGCGGCTGCCGACGGCGTTGGTCGTCGATACGTCCGCGACGGCCTATGGCCGCTGGTGCACGCGGAACGGCGCCACCGCACACGGCTGGCGGCTGCTGGAAACCGCGCGCGGCACAGCGCCCGTCGGCGGCGTACTCGTGCCCTGGCGCGACTGCCTCGCGGCACCCGCGACCTCGCGCCGCGTGCTCGCCGATTTCGGCCATGCGTGGGCCGGCATCGATACGAGCGTCGCCATGCTGACCGACGCGCTGCTTGCGAACGACGTGCAGGTCGGGGGCATCGCGCTGGGCGATCTGCTCGCGCAACCCGGTGCCGCGCCCGTATCGCCCGCAAGGATGACCGGCGTCCTGGACCGCCTCGCCAATACGGTGCGCCTGCGCCGTATCACGGCGGCGACGCGCCGGACGCATTCGCTGCGGAGCCGGCTGTGACGGCAGCGCACCATCCGCGCATCGCGTTGATCGGCATGCCCGGTGCGGGCAAGACGACGATCGGCGCGGCGCTTGCGGCGGCACTCGACCGCCCGTTCGCGGATTCCGACCGGGAGATGGAGCAGCGCTTCGGCGCCCCGCTTGCCATGCTGTTCCCGCTGCCGACGTTCCGCGCCCGCGAAGCCGGCGTCATCGATGCGCTGTCGCAACGCGACACGCTGATCCTCGCCACCGGCGGCGGCGCGGTGCTGCGCGACGACACCCGCGCGCGCCTCAAGGCGCGCTGCCACGTGATCTACCTGGTCAACGACATCGACGCGCTGTACCGGCGCACCGCGCGCGATCCCGCGCGCCCGCTCCTTGACGTGCCCGATCCGCGCGCCGTGCTGGCCGAGTTGCAGCGGACGCGCGATCCGCTGTATCGGGCCTGCGCGCATCGCCTGCTCGACACGCGCGGCGCGTCGATCGACGAAATCGTCGCGGCGGCCCTCGCCGAATCCGCGTCCGCCTGACGGTCGCGCCCATGCGCGCGGCTTCCCCGCTCCCGGTTCCCTTCCCGCCCCGTCACGGGCGCTCCCCACTGCCATTTCTGACAGTTGCTCCTTGTTTGAGAATATCTAAAGATATATTTTTAGATAGTCTGAATTCGTCAACCGGACTCGTGGAAACCGATCATGTCCAAGTTTCTTGTCTCGACTCGAAGATGGGGTCCGATCGCTACGGCAGCCGTGACGGCGGCCGTCATGGCCGGTTGTGCCCCGTTCGGCCAGCAGCCGGACCAACAGAAGATCACCCCGGTCGAACAGCTCGACCCGGGCCTCGCACTTCACGCGGCCAAGGGTCAGGCCGACGTGGACGCGCAATGGTGGCGCACCTTCGGCGATCCGCAGCTCGACCGCGTGCTGGCCGACGCGCTCGCGGGCGCGCCGTCGCTGAAGGCCCAGCGCGCCCGGGTCGACGAGGCGCTCGCGCAAGCCGACGTCAGCGCGGCGGATTCCCTGCCGCTGCTCGGCGCAGCGGTCAGCGCGACGCCGACGCGGCTGCCGCGCAGCTACACCACCCCGCCCCCCGCCGCAGGCCACTGGCAAGTCAACGCGCAGGCGCTGCTGAATGCGTCGTTCGATCTCGACGTTGCCGGGCGCCTGCGCGCGCTGACCCGCGCCGCGACCCTGCGCGCCGGCGAGCAGCAGTCGCTCGAGCGCGCGGCAACCGTGTCGTTGCAGGCCGCGCTCGTCGAAACGTACCTGCAGCTCGCGCTCGAGCTGCAACTGCTCGACATCGCGAACGATACGCTGCGTCAGCACGATTACCTGCTGCGCCTCACCCGCCAGCGTGAAGCGGCGGGACTCGACATGCCGGTCGCGGTCGCGCGTGCCGGCGAGCCGCTGCCGCTCGCGCAGGCCGATGTCGAGCGGCAGCGCGCGGCCGTCGCGCTGCTGCGCCACCGGCTCGCGGCGCTCGTCGGGCGCGGGCCCGGCTATGCGGACACACTCACGCCGTCCCCCCGCGTGCTGCATGCCGTCACGCCGTTGCCCGCGACGCTCCCGGCCGCGCTCGTCGGGCGCCGGCCCGACATCCTGGCGGCCCGCTATCGCGTCGAGGCCGCGTCGGCCGACATCGACGCGGCCCGCGCGGCGTTCTATCCGGACATCAACCTGATGGCGTTCGCCGGCGTGCAGAGTTTCGGCTTTCGCGCGCTGCTTCACGGCAGCAGCGGCACGTTCGGCGCCGGCCCCGCGATCACGCTGCCGATCTTCGAAGGCGGCAGGCTGCGAGCCGGCCTGCGCGCGCAGACCGACGCGTACAACGCCGCCGTCGCCGACTACGACGACACCGTCGTCAACGCGCTCGCCCAGGTCAGCGACTCGCTCGTGCAGCTCGACGCGCTGGCGAGGCAGCGTGACCTGAATCGCGATGCGCTGGCACGCGCGCAGCAGACCTACGACATCGAGACGCGGCGCTACCAGAAAGGCATTTCCGGCTACCTGGACGTGCTGCTGGCCGAAACCCGGCTGCTTGAGGACCGCCGGTCGGTCGCTCGCGCCGATACCTCACTTGCCGTCGAGCACGTCCGGCTGATCGCCGCGCTCGGTGGCGCAACGAACCCCGGAGCCCAACAATGAATCGCACCGACACCCCGCCGGCCGCCGCGCCGGCCGCCGCGGGCGCGGCGTCGCCCCCGCCCGCCGAACCGGCGCTGCGCACCACGCGGCGCCGCTACTTCCGCTGGTTCTTCATCGCGCTCGCCCTGGCCGCGCTGGCCGGCGGCTACTGGTGGGTCACGTCGCGCGGCACCGAGACGACCGACGACGCCTACGTGACGGGCGATGTCGTGCAGGTATCGCCGCAGGTGGCGGGCACGGTCGACACGATCATGGTGCAGAACGCCGAATGGGTCCGTGCCGGCGATCCGCTGTTCCGCGTCGATCCGACCGATGCGAAGCTCGCGCTCGACGACGCCGTTGCACAGCTCGCCCATGCGGTGCGCGAGTACCGCACTGCGCATGCCGACACGGCGCGCGAGGCGGCACAGATCCTCCAGCGCAAGGCCGAGCTGTCGAAGGCCTCCGACGACCTGCAGCGGCGGCTCGGCCTCGCGCAGGACGGCGGCGTATCGCGCGAGGACATCCGCCATGCGCGCGACGCGATGACCAGTGCGTCCGCCGCGCTGGACGCGCAGCAGGCCGCATACGACGCATCGCGTGCCCGCGTCGACGGCACGTCGATCGACTCGAACCCGCTGGTGCGCGCCGCGGCCGCGCGGGTGCGCAGTGCGGCGCTCGCACTGCGCCGCACCGAAATCCGCGCGCCGCTGGCGGGGCTCGTGACACGCCGTGTCGTGCAGGTCGGGCAACACGTCACGCCCGGCGCGCCGGCCATGGCGCTCGTGCCGCTCGACCATGTGTGGGTCGAGGCCAACTTCAAGGAATCGCAGCTGCGCGGCATGCACGCCGGGCAGGCCGTCGAGCTTCGCTCGGACCTGTATGGCTCCGACGTCGTGTTCCACGGCCGCATCGAAGGCGTCGAGGCGGGCACGGGTTCGGCATTCGCGTCGGTGCCCGCGCAGAACGCGACCGGCAACTGGATCAAGGTCGTGCAGCGCGTACCCGTGCGGGTCGCGCTCGATCCCGGCGAATTGCGCGCGCACCCGCTGCGCATCGGCCTGTCGATGAACGCATCGGTCGTGCTCGGCGACGGCGCGCCCGGCACCGCATCGGCCTCCGTGCGCCCCGCGCCGGCCGCCGCCCGGCGCCCGATCGACGCGACGTCGATCTTCGATGACGATGCCTCGTCCGGCGACGCCCTCGTCAACGACACGATCCGCGCGAACGACGGCGCCGCCGTGCGCCGCGCGCCGGGAGCCTGAGCATGGCGCCCGTCGCTCGGGGTGCGGCGCCGAAACTGCCGCTGGAGCCGCTGCAGGGCCCGGCTCTCGTGCTCGTCGCGATCGCGATCAGCGTCGCCAACTTCATGCAGACGCTCGACCTGACGATCGCCAACGTCGCGGTACCGACCATCGCCGGCGATCTCGGCGTCGCGCCCGACATGGGCACCTGGATGCTGACGTCGTTCGCGACGCCGCTCGCGATCACGCTGCCGCTGACCGGCTGGCTCGCGCAGCGCTTCGGCCAGGTGCGGCTGTTCCGGGTCTCGGTCGTGCTGTTCGTCCTGACCTCGATCCTGTGCGGCCTCGCACCAAATTTCGAATCGCTGCTGCTGTTCCGCGCGCTGCAGGGCGCGGCCTCCGGGCCGATCACCGCGCTCTCGCAGGCGCTGCTGCTGGCCGTGTTTCCGGCCGCGCGCCGCAACGTCGCGCTGTCGGTCTGGCAGACCACCACGTTCGTCGCGCCGGTGCTCGGCCCGATCGCCGGCGGCTGGATCACCGACAACCTCTCGTGGCCCTACATCTTCTACGTCAACGTGCCGACGGGGGCGCTGGTCCTGCTCGTGCTGACCCGCTTTCTCGGCCGGCGCGACAACCCGACCCGCCACCTTCCCGTCGATTTCGTCGGCCTGCTGCTGCTCGCCGCCGCATTCGGCTCGCTGCAGCTGATGCTCGACCGCGGCCAGAACCTCGACTGGTTCGCGGCGGTCGAGATCCGCGCGCTCGCCGTGCTCTGCGTCGTGTCGTTCGTCGCGCTGGTCCTCTGGGAGCTGACCGACGCGCATCCGATCGTCGACCTGCGGCTGTTCGCGGATCGCGGTTTCACGGCGGGAACGATCGCCGTGACGGTCGGCTTCGGCGTCTATTACGGCGCGCTCGTGCTCGTGCCGCTCTGGTTGCAGACCGAGCAGGGCTACACGGCAACCTGGGCCGGCATCGCCACCGCGCCGCTCGGCATCGCCGGCATCGTGATCGCGCCGTTGATCGGGCGCATCCAGGGGCGCACCGATCCGCGCCACCTCGCGACCGTGGCGCTGGTCGGCTGGGGCGCGGCGTCGTTCTGGCGCATGGGCTTCAATACCGACGTGACGCTCGGCGACATCGCGGCCAACTCGCTGCTGATGGGCGCGGCCACCGCGTTTTTCATCACCCCGCTCGTGTCGCTGTCGATCGCCGGGTTGCCGCGCGAAAGGCTGCCGGCGGCGTCGGGCGTGCAGAATGCGCTGCGCCGGATCGGCACCAGCGTCGCCACCTCCGTCGCGCCGACCTATTTCGAACGGCGCTCGCGCGTTCACAACACGTACCTCGTCGATCGCATCACGCCGTTCGATCCGGCTGCCGGCGACTGGCTCGCCCGGCTCGAACATGCCGGCATGTCGCCGGCCGGCGCGCTCGCGTCGGTCAGCCGCTCGATCGACGTGCAAGCCCACATGCTCGCGCTCAACGATTTCTCGTTCGGTTGCCTGCTGCTGTTCGGCGCAACCCTGCTGACCGTCTGGTCCATCCGCTACCGGCGTCCGTGACGCCGATCAACCGGCTCCTTCCGATGAACGCCCCCGACCTCGACAACGTCGTCGCACCCGACATCGCCCCGGCCCGCACGGCCCGGCTCATCTGTTTCGGCGTCTTTCTCGGCGCGCTGACCTTCGGCGTCCTGCTGCCCGTCGTGCCGCTGTACGTGCACGACACGCTCGGCTTCGGCACGCTCGTCGTCGGCACGGCGGTCGGCGCGCAATTCCTCGCGACCGTGCTCACGCGGAGCATCGCGGGCCGCCGCGCCGATCATCGAGGCGCGAAGCGCACGATGTGCGCGGGGCTCGTGTCGTGCGTCGTCGCGGGCGGCGTCTACGTCGCGAGCGCCACGGCGCCGGCCGGCCCGGGCGCGCGTCTCGCGCTGCTGGTTGCCGCGCGGCTGCTGTCCGGGCTCGGCGAAAGCCAGCTCGTCACCGGGGCGCTCGCGTGGGGCATCGGCACGCTCGGCGCGACCCGCTCGGGCCGCGTGCTCTCGTGGACGGGCATGGCCCTCTACGGCGCGATCGCGCTCGGCGCGCCATGCGGGATGGCGCTCGCGCGCGCCGGCGGGCTGGCGGCGGTGGCCGGCGCCACGATCGTCCTGCCCTGCATCGCACTCGCGCTCGTCGCCACGCTGCCTGCCGTCGCGCCGCAGCCGGGCCTGCGGGTGCCGCTGTCCCGCGTGCTGCGAATCATCGCGCGGCCCGGATGCAGCCTCGCGCTGCAGGGCGTCGGTTTCGCGGCGATCGGCGCGTTCGTGACGCTGCTGTTCCAGGCGCGCGGATGGGAAGGCGCGGGCCTCGCGCTCAGTTGCTTCGGCGGTGCCTTCGTCCTCGTCCGCGTCCTGTTCGGCCATCTGCCCGACCGGTTCGGCGGTTATCCGGTCGCGCTCGCCGCGCTCGCGGTCGAGGCGATCGGCCAGCTTCTCCTGTGGGCGGCGCCGGCATCCGGCGTCGCGCTCGTCGGCGCGACCGTATCCGGCCTCGGCTGTTCGCTGGTCTTTCCCGCGCTCGGTGTCGCCACCCTCCGGCACGTGCCGGCGCAGGCACGCGGCACCGCCCTCGGCGGCTTCACGGCGTTCCAGGACGTCGCCTATGCGTGCACCGGCCCGCTCGCGGGCTGGGTCGTCGCGCGTACCGACTACCCGTCCGCCTTCGCCGTCGGCGCGTGTGCCGCATTCGCCGGCGTCCTGCTGACAGCGTGGCTGATGCACGCCGACCGGTCGCCCCCGTGAACCCCGGCGGACGGCGGGCGCATGCCCTGCCGTCCCCGTCCGTATCCCGCGCCCTCGCGGCGCCATCCTGCAGTCCTTCACACTTCGACAAGGAGTACCGATCATGGAATACCGAACCCTCGGCGGAACCGGCTTCAAGGTCCCCGTTCTGAGTCTCGGCACCGCGACGTTCGGCGGCGGCAACGCATTCTTCAGGGAATGGGGCAGCACGGACGCCGCCGGAGCACGCGAGCTCGTCGACATCGCGCTCGACGCCGGCATCTCGATGTTCGACAGCGCGGACGTCTATTCCGACGGACTCGCCGAAGAGTTGCTCGGCCAGGCGATCGCCGGTCGGCGCGATCGCGTGATCGTGTCGACGAAGGGGACGTTCCGGCTCGGCGAAGGCCCGAATGACGTCGGGTCGTCGCGCCATCACCTCGCCAATGCCATTCACGGCAGCCTCAAGCGGCTCGGCACCGACTACATCGACGTGTACCAGCTGCATGGATTCGATGCCCAGACACGCGTCGAGGAAACGCTGCGCACGCTCGACGATTTCGTGCGCGCCGGCAAGATCCGCGTGATCGGCTGCTCGAACTTCTCCGGCTGGCACCTGATGAAGTCGCTCGCGGCCGCCGATCGCGACGGGCTCACGCGGCATGCCGTGCACCAGGTCTACTATTCGCTGATCGGCCGCGACTACGAAACGGAGCTGATGCCGCTCGCGCTCGACCAGCAGGTGTCCGCGATGGTCTGGAGCCCGCTCGGATGGGGGCGGCTGACCGGCCTGATCGGCCGGGGCCGACCGTTGCCGGAGACGAGCCGGCTGCACAAGACCGCCGACGAGGGGCCGCCCGTCACGGATGCCCTGCTGCACCACGTCGTCGACGCGCTCGACGAGATCGCCGCCGAAACCGGCAAGACGGTCGCGCAGGTCGCACTCAACTGGTTGCTGCGGCGGCCCACCGTCGCGAACGTGATCATCGGTGCCCGAAACGCGACGCAACTGCGCGAGAACGCGCAGGCGGCCAGCTGGGCCTTGACGCCCGACCAGGTGAAGCGGCTCGATGCTGCCAGTACGACGCAACTGCCCTACCCGTACTGGCACCAGCGCGGCTTCGAGCGCAACCCGGCACCGGTCTAATACGGTACCGGCGCGTGCGGCATCGGCGGCGACCGATGCGACGGTACCGCACGCGTCGCCGCGGCCTGCATGCGCGCGGCGAGCGGCGACGCGCCGACCAGCCAGTCCAGCTCGACGGGTAACGGCGGCAGCGCGGACGACGCGTGCGCGGTCAGTGCATCGTAGCCGAACACCCAGTCCGGCTCGGTCGGACCGTGCATGAAGGTATTCGCGGCGGATATGCGATGCACTTCGCCGAGTCGCGCGACCCGGCACTGCGCATAGGTCGAGAACGCACTCGCCGCGTTCGACGAGCCGATGAGCGCGCGCAGCAGGATCGTCGCGTCCTCGAGCGCCATGGCCGCGCCCTGCGACATGAACGGGCGCATCGGATGACAGGCGTCGCCGATCAGCACGACGCGCTCGTTGCCGAACTCGAACTGCGGCGAACGTTCGAACAACGCCCACTTCATGACCGACTCGCGTGGCGCGCGGGCCAGCATGTGGCGCACGGCCGGATGAAAATCGGCGAAGATCGCCTGCATCTCGTCGACGTCGCCCGGCATCGACGAAGCCTGCGTGGGCCACTCGGCCTGCGGTGTCATCGCGGCGAAATAAAATTCGCGGCGCGCACGATCGAGCCAGTACGACAGCACGAATTTCCGGTCGCCCCACCACTTGGTCAGATCCTCGACCGCGAGTTCGCCCAGCAGCGCGCGCGGATACGCCCCGCGAAACGCGACCTGCCCGGAGAATTCCGGCGCCTCGAACCCGCGCAGCGCCTCGCGCACGCGCGAGCGCAGGCCGTCTGCCCCGATCACCAGATCGGCCGTTTCGCTCGAACCGTCCTCGAACGTCAGCCTGATCGCGTCGCCCGCCGGGTCGAGGCCGGCGAGACGCTTGCCCCACGCGATCGTCCCGGGTGCCACCGCCCCCAACAGCGCGGCATGCAGGTCGCCGCGCTTGAGCGTCACGAACGTCGCGCCGAAGCGCCCGATCGCGTTTTCGCCGAGCGGCAGCCGATACAGCAGCTCACCGTCGGCCGCCTGGCGGTTGGCGAACGCGTCGGGTTCCTGGCCCGCCCACAGGGCCTGGCGATGCACACCGAGCAGCCGCATCACCCGCATCAGGTTCGGGCTCAGGTGAATGCCGGCCCCCACTCGGGCAAACGCCGGCGCCTGCTCGAACAGGCGCACGTCATGGCCGATCCGTTGCAGCATCGCGCCGAGCGCGCACCCGCCGATACCCGCGCCCACGATCGCGACGCGCGCCGCCGAAGTCGTCCTGGTCATCCCTGCTCTCCCACGGTTGTCGCCGGCGGCGCGCCCTGTACGATGATGCCGATCGTGCGTGCGGTGCGCTCGCGAATATCCCGCGCGCGCCGATAGCCGTCGGACTCATACCACGCCTTTGCACGGTCGATCGAATCGAATTCGAGCACCACGACGCGGCGAGGCGACCATGCGCCTTCGAGCGTTGCCGCCTCGCCGCCGCGCACCAGGAAACGCCCGCCGAACTCGGCGACGGTCGGCGCACCAATCTCTCTGTACTCCTCATAACCGCGTGCGTCGTGAACGTCGATGTCAAACACGATATATGCCGTCATGTCTTCCCCCCACTTGGTCTCGCGGGCCGCGGCCGAGCGCGGCCCCGGTGTCAGAGGCTCGCGAGCGCGATGCTGTGCGTGTCGGCCGCATCGAGCCGCAGCTGCCTCGCGCGCTGGTATTCGTCGGAGCCGTGCCAGCGGCGCGCCGCGTCGAGATCGTCGAATTCCAGCACGACCAGGCGCCGCGGCGTCCATTCGCCTTCAAGCACGACCACGTCGTCGCTGCGTGCGAGCACGCGGCCGCCATGCGCGGCGATCGTCGGCACACCGAGCTTCCGGTATTCGGCAAATCGCACTTCGTCGTAGACGTCGACATCCACCACCACATAGGCACTCATGTCCGCTCTCCCGTTGATGCATCCGCTTCGTCATGTGCGACTTCGGTATCGAATCGCACGAACACCCGGCCCGCCTCGATCTTCACCGGGAACGTCTTCACGCAAGCCGTGACCGGCGCGCACAGCGCGGCACCGGTACGCACGCTGAAGCGCCCCTGATGCAGCGGGCACTCGATTTCGTCGTCGAGCAGAAAACCGTCGCTCAGGCGCGCCTCGCCGTGCGTGCACTGGTTGTCGGTCGCGAATATCTCGTCGTCGACCGCGAACAGCGCTATGTCGCGCCCGCCGACGATCACGCCCGTCAGCCCCTCCTCGCGTACCGCGGCCGTATCGACCGCATAGATCCATTCCGTCGTCACGCCGCCTCCTCAGATCGGATAGATGATCGAATTCGGCACCATCTCGCTGTCGTACACGCAGATGCGCGACTCGAAACGCAGCCCGTGCGGCGTGCGGCGTATCCGGTCGAGATATCGACCGGTGTTGTACACGTCGCTCATCTGCTCGCTCTTGGTACGCAGCACCGCGTAGTTCGTCTCGGCCTCGATGACCGATTCGTCGAGATACGTGATGAGCGGCGTGCCGATCAGGTGGCGCTGGTAGTACGGGTCGTAGAACAGCGTCTCCTTGATGCCGTACACGCGATCCTTCAGCATCCCCTTGCTCTCGAACGCGAGCAGCGCAAGCGGGAAGTCGCGTTCATGGTTCTCGCGCGGCAACAGCTGATACGTGCAGTCCTCCTCGAAGAATTCCGGCCACGCGTCCCAGTCGCCGCGATCCAGTGCGGACGCATAGCGCGCGTTCAGGTCCACGAGCCCGTAGAAATCGGCGAAGGTCGCCGCAACCGTTCCGGTGCCGCGCGTCGCGGGCCGTGCGTCGGCCAATGCGGATGAAATCGTCATTCATGCCTCCATCACGTGGCGCCAGTACTGGTACATGCCGCGCACGAGCGTTTCGCTGACCATGTGGTCGGTGCGCTCGTCGACTTCGCGGCCGCCGAGCTCGTTGTATACGTTGCCGTGCTGGATCTGCTCGAAGCTCTGCTGCACGCATTCGATCACTTCGCCGTCGTCCGCCGAAACGAAGCCGGCCGGCCCGAACAGGTTGGCCTGGCGCAGCCGCCGGCGCGTCATGTCCTCGTCGTCCGTCTCGAATCCGAAGTGCGTCCAGACGTAATCGAACACGCCGGGGCTGACCGGGCGGATGCGCCGGGTCGACAGCGCATTCACCTGCTGCTGGATGATCACGCTCGGCATCAACGTCAACATCACGACGGTCGGCTCGCCCCACCACGGCTCGTGCACGACATCGAGGAAACGGTCGTCGTTCAGCGTCATGCGCTCCTTGAAGCTCGTCACGTTGTGCGTGACCTCGCCGCCGCCCCCGCCGCTGCGGATCGAGATCATCGCGCCGTGACGGTGATGCGCGTCGGTGACCAGCTGGGCCGGATTGTCCGCGCGCCACAGCCCGAAGTTGACGAACCAGGTGTGCAGGAGCCCCGCGTGATAGGGGTCCTTGATGTTCTCCACCATCAGCTTCCAGTTGCTCGGCACGCGCTGGCGCGTATAACCGAGCACGGTCAGCTTCGGCCCGTGGAACAGGCGGTCGTAATAGCGCAGGATGTCGGGACCGAGGAAATCCTCGAACGACTCGACGTCCTGGTCGAACGACGCGAACACCGCGCCGCCGCGCGTCGACACGCGCAGCCGCCGCAACCCGTGATTCTTCGGATCGAAATCCGGCGGCATGCCGCCGTTGATCTTGCCGCTCTGCCGCACGCCGCGCCGGAACGGCACACCGACCAGATTGCCCTTCAGGTCGTAGTTCCACTGGTGATACGGGCAGTGGAAATCCTTCGCGTTCCCCGCGCGTTCACGACAGAACTGCATGCCGCGATGCGCGCAGGCGTTCTCGAACACGACCACCTCGCCGTCCTCGGTGCGCGTCATCACGACCGAACGCTCGCCGACTTCGGTGCGCTGGAAATCGCCGGGAGACGGCACTTCCGCCTCGAGGCCGATGTAACACCAGTGTTTCGAATAGAACAAACGCTCCAGTTCGCGCTGGTAAAGCGCATCGCTCGTATAGGCTTCGAACGGTGTCCGGCTTGCGCCGTCCCCCTTCCAGTCGAGCGCGTGTGCGATATCGATGGGTGAGTTCAAGAAAGCTCCTTTCAGTAAGAAATGGCTTGTACGGTGCCGGCCGGAACACCCGGTACCAGAAAGCCGACTCGGGACCGCCGTCGCGACGCAACCGCGCCGGCGAACAGCTCGATCAGTGCAACCGTGTCCTCCCAGCCGAGACAGGCGTCCGTCACGCTCTGCCCGTAGGTCAAGGCCCGGCCGGGCACGATGTCCTGCCGCCCCTCGACGAGAAACGACTCGACCATCACGCCGGCAATCGCGCGCTGCCCGTCGCGCAGTTGCCCGGCCACGTTCTCGCAGACGGCGATTTGCGCACGCGTCTGCTTTCCGCTGTTGCCGTGACTCGCGTCGATCACGACGTGCGGCGGCAATTGCGCATCGCGCAGCGCCGCACAGGCGGCCGTCACGCTGACGTCGTCGTAGTTCGGCACGCGCCCGCCGCGCAGCACGATGTGCGTATTCGGATTGCCCCGCGTGGACGCGACCTCGAGCCCGCCTTCGTCACGCGGACGGAGATAGTGATGCGCGGCCCGCGACGTGCGAACCGCGTCGATCGCGATCTTCACGTTGCCGTCGGTGCCGTTCTTGAAGCCGATCGGCGCATCGAGGCCGGATGCGATCTGCCGGTGAATCTGCGACTCGGTCGTGCGTGCGCCGATCGCGCCCCAGGACACCAGATCGTCGAGGTAGGGCGCCGTGAGCGGATCGAGAAACTCGGTCGCGACCGGCATGCCGAGTGCGTTGACGTCGAGCAGCAGGCGACGCGCAAGACGCAGCCCGTCGTCGACGCGATAGCTTCCGTCGAGCAGCGGATCGTTGATCAACCCCTTCCAGCCGACCGTGGTGCGCGGCTTTTCGAAGTACGTGCGCATCACGACCTCGAGCGTATCGGCGTAACGCGCCCGCAGCGGCGCGAGCCGGCGCGCGAATTCGAGCGCGGCGTCCGTGTCGTGAATCGAGCACGGCCCGACGATCAACGCGAGGCGATCGTCCCTGCCCGCGAGGATGCGGGCGAGTGCGCGCTGGGCACCACGTACCAAGCGAGTGGTCGCGGCGTCGGCAAGCAACTCGCCGCGCAGTTGCATTGCCCCGGTGACCGCCGCCGTCCCTTTCAGATGAGGCTGTTCCACTTGACTCTCCGATTTCGATTCGACAATACGAAACTCACGGGGGTCAATTAAAGCTTTATCAAATTCGATTCGATACTGTCATTTATCTCAGTCGCCAATCGAATTCCTCAATCTGCTATTTTTTACAGTATCTAAAACCATCCGATTCAATTTATTTTCATCGCGAGGACATGCGCCATTGCACCTCGCACTCTCACATGGAGATACACATGACGAAAAATCATTATGAAACTGAAATTACAGTTAAATACCGGGAGACAGACGGACTCGGGCATGTCAGCAGCCCGGTTTATTACGATTACCTTCAGCACGCATATCTGACGTTCATGCACGACCTGCTGGAGCTGCCGTATTCGGAGAAGTTGCCGCACATCATGGTCAAGACGTCGTGCGAGTACCTGAAGCCCGCCCAGTACGGGGATACGATCACGGTGCGCAGCAGCATTACCCGTTTCGGCTCGAAGAGCTTCGAACTCGAACACCTGATGATGCGGGACAACGGCGCGGCCGGCGACGACGCGATCGTTGCCCGCGCGCAGTCGACACACGTGATGTTCGACTATGCGAGCAATGCGACGATGCCGGTTCCCGAAGAGTTCAAGGCGCGCGTGCTGGCGTTCCAGGGCGCGATCTGACAAACGGCTTCCCGGGGCGGGCGCCCCGGGTCCTTTCTAAACGAATACGATCAGGCCCATCAGCACGGCTTTCACGACCGCGTTTGTCTTGTTCGAAGCATCCAGCTTGGCAATGGAACGTGAAATGTGAAAATTGATCGTACGTTCGGTCAATCCGAGAATCATGCCTATCTCATAGGCAGTCTTCCCTTCGGCTGCCCATTTCAATACTTCACACTCTCTCGTGCTCAACGCGACCGCAGTGGGGGGTGTCATGTTCAATGCCAACCGAGTCATTCTCATCTCCAGAACAATTAACCATGCCGGCCGACTCGGCGCACGCCCGTCCTGCGAAGCGTGAATCATCCTGTTCAGCCCTCGAAAGCGCAAACGACAGTGCTTGGTGCGAAAGCACCAGCCTGTTTCTTTATTTATTAAGCCAGTAATGCACGCGATTCGGCCATGTGCCGCTCGCGTCGCCCGGGATCATTATCAGCAACGATCGGGCAACAATCGCGGCTCAAAGTGCATTGAACGAAACAATGCAATACGGATTAATTACGCCGGACGCAGCAATCGGACAAGGTTGAGCATACCGAGTTGCAATCCCGCGCGGAAGATGCGTCACGCTCAATGTATTCATGCAGTTGACGCGCGCGAACGTGACGTGTGCACCGTCATGGTTCAGGTGCGCCGACATCGTACAACGACGGCGCCTGGGTCGCGCAGACACGCCGCAGGCAGCTGCGCAGCCAGCGATGCGCGGGGTCGTTGTCGAAGCGCGGATGCCATATCTGCGAAACCGTCAACGTGGCAGTCAGCACCGGCAACGGGAAGCTGAACATTCCCCCCCGCGATTTCCCGGTCTGCCGTTCCGGAACATTGGCGATCAAATCCGAGTCGCGCGCCAGGGACAATGCGGCGGGAAAACCGGACACGATCGCCGCGACGGTTCGCTGCAGCCCCAGCGTATCAAGCACGTTGTCGATGGGACCGCTGAGTTGCCCCCGCCGCGACACGCTGATATGGCCGAACGATGCATATCGCTGCGGCGTGACCTCCTCCTGCGCAAGCGGGTGACCGGCCCGAACGACGCCGATGAAGCGGTCGCGGAACAGCGCCTGTACACGCAATTCGGGGCCCGTATGGCCCACCACGCCGATCTCGAGATCGACGGCCCCCATGCGCAACGCCTCGACACTCTTGTCCGGCTTCGGCGCGAAGCGCAGCCGCACGTTCGGCGCGGTTTCCATCACCAGCGCGAGCAGTTCGGCCGCGAACGTATCGACGAACCCTTCGTTGGCGCGGATCGTGAACGTGCGCTCGAGCCCGCCGAGGTCCGCGTTCTTGCACGGACACAGGACGGCCTGCGCGCCTTCCACGAGCGCGCGAACCTGGACCCGCAGTTCAAGCGCATGAGGCGTCGGCACCAGATCGCGTCCGGCCCTGACGAGCAGCGGATCACCCGTCGTGGCCCTCAGGCGGGCCAGGGACCGGCTCAATGCCGACGGGCTGAGGCCGAGCGTCTCCGCGGCCCGCGCGACGCTGTTCTCGGACAGCAAGGCATCCAGAACAATCAGGAGATTGAGGTCAGGTGCATTCATCTTGTTCAACTCGTGCCGATCGGGACCCGGCCTGGATTGACGATTAACGGGAACCGCGAATTCGACGTGATATCCGCGCAGCGCACGATGACGGACAACCGCGCCGGTCGATCGCCGGCACGGCGTTCCATCCGTCATCGAGCGCGGAATACGTGAAGCGAGACGGCCCGTTTGCGCGATGTCATTCTGTTTCCGGATTGTGCACCGCACGCGATTCGATCTCAACCGCCATTCGACGTCGCCCCCTGTCCATATCGGCCGCAGGCACCGGGTGACGGCAAACAGGAACCTGTCGTCACGGGTCGACGCGGCGCGCCTGCGTTCGGTCGATGCGGTGCCCTGCTGGCGGCCGGGAATCGACAGGGCACGCAAATCGAACGGCATCCCGAACGCGATCTCGCGGTATTCCGGCTACCTGCATCGGCCGCGCTTCGCGGACGCGCGTCGCAACGCTACTTCGGCTTGTCGCCCATCGGATTCCGCAACCGGGCCAGCTGTCGACGCGCGCACGAGTTGCACACAAAGACGTCGCGATTCATCAGCGCCACGAGGGTTGGGGCACGCGCGTATCGCAATCGCCGCGCCCCCTGCGCGATCTGTCGATGCTCGTGCGTGTACTCGAGGCGGCCGAGCGCGGGAACGGACCGCGCACGTGGCGTTACCGGTCGTGAGCGGAACCCCGGTTCGCCCGCGTCGAATGCCCGGGTTCGGCACCGGCCGGCGCGGACGCGGCAGAAGCAGCCAGCGGCGCGTTCATGTACGCCGGGACAGCCTTCTTTCCCTGTCGGACGCCCGGCGGCGGCGCCGTCGGGCGCTGCTCCATGTCGGCCAGCATCTGCCCGCACGGCAACGAACGACTGCGGCCCGGCTGCAGCAACGCGAGCAGACTGGCGAGCGGATTCAGCAAGCCCAGCCCGATCGCGGCACCGCCACGCGCGATCAGTGCGCCCGCCTTCACGCCGACGTGCGGTTGCTTGAAGGACCCGGTGACGTACAGCGGCGAACGTAGCGATATCACCCGGAAGCCCTTGGTATGGGGATGGATCGTCAGATTCATGGTCTCGTCCCGCAGGTTCACGGTGCCATCCATGCCGATCACCGCATCCTCGGTGTCGAGCGCGAATACGCGCGAGTCGAGCACGCCGTTGGTGACCACGAAGTCGGCCACACCGCAGTTGATCCTGACGTCACGCGTGCCGAACAATTTCTCGTACACCACGTTTGCAACGTTCAGCCCCGCGGCTTCCATCAGCAAGAGACTCACCGTGCCGTCGGTCACCAATGTCTTCACTTCCCCGTTGGAAGTCGCGGCGAGCGCCGCCGGCGAATTGCCGGTGGCCGACAGCGCGGCATCGCCGTTGACCTCGCCGAGCGCCGTTTGCATCACCGGGAACGTCGGGAACAGTTGCTTGAGCTTCAGATGTCGCGCCTGCAGCGAGAACCGCCCCTTGAGCGGCATGCCGCTGCCGTCCAGGTGAATGTTCGACGCAAGCGTGCCCCCCGCGACGCCGAAGTTCAGCGGGTTGAGCGTCAGCACGCCGTCATGCAACACGACGTGGGTCGACAGGTCGGTGATCGGCAAGCTCGCGGTCTTGACGATGCGCCGCCCGGTCAATCGAACGTCGGCGTCGATCTTCTTCCAGCGGTCCGTGCGGAATGCCTCGACCGGCAATGCCTTGTTCGCGGGCTGCGCGACGGCGGCGCCCCGCCGCGCCTTGCTGGCATTCGTGTCGGCGCCGATGAGCGGCGCAAGGTCGGAAAACTGCAGCAGCTTCGACACCAGCGTACCGGACAAGAGCGGCCTCGGTTCGCGCGAAACGTACACCAACGAGCCGTTGATGTCGCTGCCGCCGACGCGTCCCGTGAAGTCCTCGTACTTGAAGACGTTGCCGGACGCCCGGAACTGGCCGACCAGCCGGCCGTCGGTCGCATAAGGCGCGGTTTCGGGAAGAGTGATGCCCGTGACGTCATACAGCTTGGCCATGCTGGTGCCCGCGAGCCACAGTCGAAGATCGACCGCCGCCAGGTGAGCCGGATCGGTCAGCGTGCCGACGAGCGCCAGGTGCGTATCGCCGAAACGCAAATCGGCCTGAACCGGAAACGGGTGTTGTGCGCCCTGCAACTCCAGCACATTGCCGATCTTGCCCGTGCCGGCGACCGCGCCTTTCCTGTAGGTCCCCTTGACGGTCCAGCCGATCGTGTACGTGCCGACGCCGGCAGATGCCGCGGATGTTGTGCCCGTCGATGCGCCCGTCGATGCACTCGTTGTCGCCGAAGCCGTTGCGCCCGATGCGGGCGCTGCGGGCGCGCTCGATGCCATCGACGGGCCTGATGCAGCCGGGGCTATCGTGGTACGAGATGTCGTCGCCGCAGCATGTGAAGCCGCGGCCACCGCTTGCGACGCCGCGGCCGATACGCGGGACGCCGCCTCGGCACCCGACGCAGGCACCGCCGGTTGCGCCGGGCCGGAGCGCGCCTGGGCCGCGAGCTTTTTCTGACCTGCCGGCCCGACGGCACGCGCCGATTCGTGTTGCGCCAACGCCTGCTGCTGCTTCACCACCGCGTCAAACGGGATCGGCTGGCCAAGCGTGTCGACCACGGCGCTCAGATCGAACTGCTTTTGCTGATCGTAGTAGCCGAGATGACCCTGGGCAAACGCGACCTGATGCAGGTCGAGCGTCCATCGGCCCGGCTGCGCGGGCCGCTTGAGCTTGAGCGTCCAGTTGACTCGCCCGTCCTTGATGCGCTCGAGGTCGACGGACGGATTGACCAGGTCGATTGCCGGAATCACGATGCGGCGTGCGATCAGCGGCAGCGCCTCGACTTCGAAGCTGATCATGTCCAGCGCGGCGAAATGCTTCGTGCGCGCCCAATCGGGATTGGCGATCGTGACATCGTGTGCGCTGAATCGCGGCCACGGTACCCATGCACGCCAGCCTTGCTCGCTCACCGGCCGACGCCAATCGATACGCAAATCGCCGTTGATGGCGAACTGTCGTCCGATTGCGTCCGACACCTTGTCATCGATCCACGGCCGGGCTCGATTCCAGTCGAACGTGACGATGAAGATGACCAGCGCGGCAAGCGCCAGGGTGACGATGACGGCAAGCCACGCGGCCACCTTGCCGACGGTGTGGCCAATGCGCATTGCTCCCTCCCCGAGTTTGCTGCACCGTATCCAGCAATTCGTGTTCCTGAATACACGGGCCTTTTGCGAGCTCGCGTGCACGCATTCGAAATGGGGTTCTTACGACTTTTCAGGCGTCGATCTTCGCAGTAAGGTTCGGGATCGACTGCGCTATCTGTCCTCGCTGCGTAACGCCGGCAGGCTTGCCGAGCGAGAGCAGCGAACACCTGCTGCAGTGCTTCCTGCATCCGCGGGATGCGATCGGGAGGATCAATGGATCGTCGCCATTTCCTCAAGTCGTCGGCCTTTTTTACCATTGCGGTTGCCGCCGCTGCTGTCCCGCACGACGTTTCACCAGTGGGCCTGCCGGGCAGCACCGTGCGCAAAAACACCAGTCGATTTCCGCAAGGTGTCGCAAGCGGCGATCCGCGCGATCGCTCCATCGTGTTCTGGACACGCTGCGTGCCGGTATCCAGCAGCGAGCAGCACGATGCAAGAAGTGCCGCGCGCGCGGTCCCGCTACGACTCGAAGTCTCGACGCTGCCGGATTTTTCGACGCTCGTCGCCAGCGTACCGCTGAGGGCGCTGGCCATCTACGACTTCACCGTGCGCGCGAAGGTGGCGGCACTCTCGCCGAAGACGACCTACCACTACAGGTTCGTCGCCGGCGGCGACGTCAGCATGACCGGTGTCGCGCGCACGGCACCGGAGGCCGGCGAGGCCAACGAACAGGTTCGCTTCGCGTGGCTCACCTGTCAGGACTGGAGCATCAACCACTGGCAGGCGATGACGCTGATGGCCGCCGAACGCGATCTCGATTTCGTCGTGCACGTGGGTGACTATATCTATGAAACGGTCGGGACCTCTCCCCCCGGCCAGGCCGAGCCGGCACATTCTCCGCTGCATCTGCCCGACGGCAAGCGGCTCGCGGACGGCCGCGCGTATGCCGATTCGCTCGACGACTACCGGACGCTCTATCGCACCTATCGTACCGATTCGCGCTTGCAGACACTGCACCAGCGCCTGCCGATGATCGCGATCTGGGACGACCACGAATTTTCCGACGATTGCTGGCAGGATCATCAGGTCTACACCAACGAGGAGCGACAGGAAACCCGGCGGCGGCGCAACGCCAGTCGCGCGTGGGCAGAGTACATGCCGGTGGATTGGGGCGACGTGCGCTTCGAGCCGGACAACCCGTCGTACACGAATATTCGCATCTACCGCGATTTTCGTTTCGGCATGCTGATGCATCTGGTGATGACGGACGAGCGGCTGTATCGCGACGACCATGTCGTGAGCGAATCCGCTATCGCGCGCGCGCACGGGCACGACCCGGTGCACGGTGACGATGCGGCCGGCTCGCGCTACTTCGTCAAGCAGGATGGACTGCAACGCGACGAGGCGCGTCTCGCCCGGCAGTTGGGCCGCCCGCCGTCGCTGCTCGGTCCGGAACAGACGCAATGGTGGAAAGCCGCGATGAAGGACTCGCCGGCAACCTGGAAGGTATGGGGCAACGAAGTGATGTTGAACCGTCTGTGGTTCGTGATGCCGGGTGCACCCCAGACACCGGGGGCCCGCCTCGTCGTCGATTGCGACGCATGGGACGGTTATCCCGCGCACAAGCACGAACTGCTCGCCTACTTGAGGGAGCACGGGATCCATAACGTCGTCGCGATCACCGGAGACCTGCACGCATTTCAGTGCGGTGTCGTGCGGGACGATCCCGATCCCGCGACGGGGGTGCCGGTCATCGTCGATTTCGTCTGCGCCGGCATCAGCAGCATGTCCTTCTATTCCTACCTGAAGGCCGCATGGAACGGCACACCGCTCGCGTCCATCGCGGCGACGCCTGCCAGACTCGACCGCTTCCTGATGGCGAACAACCCCGATCTGTGCCACGCCGACCACGACGCGCAGGGTTACGCGTCGGCCACGGTCACGCCGGACTACTTTTCCGTCACGTTCAACAAGATGAAGCCGTTGAACCCGGACGGCACCGCGCCCGCGGATGCTTTGCTTGGCCGCACGCGATTGACCGTGCCCAGGGATTCAGTCGAGGTACGCGTCGAGCACTTGTAGGTTCCGACGCGCCGCCGTTTCCCGGCGGCATTGCGCGTCCCCGGAAACTCGAGCAAGCGGCCCTGTGCGGTCATGCACAGGGCCGTTCCGCGCGGCGCGTCAGTGTAAATGTCCGCCGAAAAGCCCGAGCAACCCTATGATGATCAGGTAGAGCGCAACGATGTAATTCAGCAAGCGCGGTACCACCAGAATGAGAATCCCGGCGATCAGCGAAACCAATGGGCTCCAGTTCGTGAATTCGTGCATGGCGCGGCCTCCTGACAGTGGATCGCGAAATCGGATGTGCGTCGGTGCGACGCTGATCCACGTATAGGAGCGATTTCCATGCCTGGCTCGACGCGTGCCGCGTCGGGTCGTCGAATCGGCGAGCATTCTCTTCCGGAGCCGCGCAGATCGCTCAATCAGCAGGGGGCAGCTTCGCGGACAGGTCCGGAAAGTGGAGTTCGCCTTCGTAGGTCTCGGCCCCGGCTGCGAGTATCGCCTTCACACGCGCCTGTATCGCTTCGTTGGCCACGCAAAGATCGGCCTCGTGCGCTTCCAACAACAAGCCTTCGGAGATCGGTTCATCGGCGCGAAACGTGCCGAGCACGTGTTCGCGCCGGCGCCCCCCCGGTCGGCGTTTGCTTGGGCGGCTCGATGCGTGGCACCTTGATGAGGCTTCCCCGTTCTCGAATGAGCATCGATTCGTCTCTGATGTCACACGCGCCAGCGGCGAGATCGACGGTCTCGCGCAGAGCCGGAAAGCGACTTATCCCCACCCGGCGAGCGGTTTCGAAGCATCAATCACCGCGCGAATGCCGCGGTAGCACCCAGAGCATGCGTCCCACTGCCTCGGCCTGGTTCCGGGTGTGCGTCTTCTCGTAGATCGCGCGCAACTGGGTGCGAATGGTCGCGAGCGACACGCCCGCGCTGGCCGCGCATTCGTCCGGCGTCTTGCCACCGATCAACGCTTCGGCGACGGCGGCTTCCGCGCTCGACAGGCCGAACGCCTGCCGTAGCTGTTGCGCGGCGACGAGCGGCGCCCCGCTACGTTGCCTGGCCGTGACCAACAGCGTCGCATCGCCGAGAACGGCATGCCGCCCGTGTCCGGACAAGGCGGCGATGCTCAGAAAGACTTCGTGCGCGGCGTTCACGGTGCTGGACAGGGCCAGACTCTCGCTTTTGCGGGTTTTCGCGACACGCCCCAGGGCCGCCTTGAGCGCGTCATTCTGAGGCGCACTTACCGCGCCGAGATGACCGTTCTCGAGCTTGATCCAGGTGGCCGCGCGAAGCATCGCTTCGGCCGCCCTGTTGACGAACACGATGCGCGCATGCCGGTCCAGCGCGAAGACGGACAGGCCCAGTTCCTCCATCAGTTCGGTGCCGAGTGCCGCATCGTGATGCAGTACCCTGGCGTCCTGCCACAGGTTGATCGAACGTTGCAGATGCCCGGCCATGCCGGTCAGCGTCGCACGCTCTTCCGGTGAATAGGGCGGGCGCCCGTGCGCGCGCAACAGCCCGAGCAAGATGTTGTCGCTACCGGGGCGGGCGAACCGAATGCCCATCAGATAGCGAATGCCCGACGGAATCTGATAGTCCTGGAAGAATTCGCTGCGTTCGATATCGCGCTCGGTCAGGTGATCCTGGCAACAAACGAATTCGCCTAGCGGCGCATTCTCCACGAAGCCTCGGCGTGGATCGAGCGCGCCGTAATACTGGTCGTAGAGCGCGACGATCTCGTCGAATTCCGCGCGCGGAGAATAAATCGAGAATTTCGGCGCATTGCGTGCGGCGTCCCAACTGAACATGTGAAATACATTTGCACCGAGGCTTTCGGATACCCGGTGAAAGACTTCGAGAAAACCATCCGGATGCAGCGCGGCCTCGTAGAGGTCCCCGATGAGTTGGTCACGGTGCATGCTCCCCCCGTCGCTTCGCGATCTTCGTATGTTGATTTTGTCTGACGATATTGCTTCGAATACCGAATGTTTTCAGGCTAACACAGGTTATTTGCATGCAGTGCCATGTTATTTCCTGATTTTCATCCACCTGAATGATGATCAAAAAAAATGGCTTTGCGAGAATCCCGGCCATTCAGCGTGCATCAGCAGTGCATATGGCACGTATCAACCAGCAGGCTCCCGGGGGAAAAACAATGAAGCTCACACCTGTCGTATCCGGTATTGCAGTGCTCGTCCTGTCGGCTTGCGGCGGCGGTAGCAGTTCGTCCTCGTCGCCTGCCGAACCAACAACACAGACGGTCAGCGGGGTCGCGGCCGCCGGCGCGGCGATGCAGGGTTCCACCGTGAAGCTGGTCGATGCCACCGGCAAAGCGGTTGACTGCCCGGCCGATGCGTCGACCGGCGCGTTTCATTGCACCGTGACGGGCTTGAGCGCGCCGTTCGCATTGTCCGCGTACGGCAACGTCGCCGATTCGCAGGCCACGCTGATCGCGCTCAGCGCGAAAGCCGGCACGCAGACCATCAACATCACGCCGATCACGAACGCAATTGCCGCCACGATCATCGGCGACAACCCGACGAAGCTGCTCGCCGACACCGGCTTGCTGCAGAGCAAAGTCACAGCGCAGGCAGTTGCAAGCACCGTGCAAGCTTATTCGTCTGCGTTATCGGACCTGCTGGCCGCGACCGGCAATACGGGTGTCGACCTGATTTCCGGCCCGCTGACCGCCGGCGCACCGGGCCTCGACCGGCTGCTCGACCAGGTGAAGGTCAACGTGCTGCCGGATGGCGGCGTCCAGATCAGCTCGGTGGCAGGCGCGTCCAGCGATACGCCGGTACAGCTTCAGCTCGCACCGGGTGTCGCGCCGCAGGCCAGCGACAAGGCGAGCCTGCCGGCCGCCGCGACCATCAACGGTACGGTCGTGTCGAATTTGCCGAGCGCCAGCGATCTGGCAGCATTGCAGACCGCACTCAACCAGTGCTTCGCCGGCTCGACCGGCACCGCGCGCACGGGCGGCAGCGTAGCGGCGTGCGGCCGGATCTTCGTGGACGACGTCGCATCGAGTGCGCTGAACGCCGGCGTGCCGGCTGCATATCTCAACAACGGGATGTCGGCCGACCAGGAGTTCGGTGCAGTGGCCGGCAGAACGCCGGGGATCGTCGCCGACGATGCAATGAACAACGCCAGCTTCAGCTTGCCGGAAGTCATCCGCGTCGTTGCCGGTGACACGATGTGGGTCAAGCTCGCGTGGACGCGCAGTGACGGCATTCGCGACGGCATGCAGCAGCACGTGCAACTGGCGGTGCGGGCGGGCAGTCTCGCGAGCGGCGACAACGGCTGGCGCGTGGTCGGCAATCAGCGCGCGGTACTGACCAAGGTGAACGCGAACGCGCAAAAATGGGACTGGCTGAATCCGGCCAACCCGTCGACGGGAACCAATGCATTCGTCGATTCGCTCAACCTCCAGGTGGGCGCTGTCGATGCGGCAGGTACCGCCGTGGACTTCGCGATCGTGAACGGCCCCGGCTTGCGCAACGGCGTGTTCCTGCAGCCGTCGAGCGGCACCTGCGACACCTTGAACATCCGGGCGCAGATCGCGAGCGGGCAGACGCCGGCGCAGCTTGCCGCGCTGTCGAAGAATGCGCTGTGCCGCAACAATTTCCGCCTCGCCGGCGTCGCGCAGGATCCGGCCACCCAGGGCCAGTTCACGTGGCCCGGCGACGCGCCGCGCAACAATACCGCGTGGGCGAAACCGCAACTGAGTGCCGCCGAGCTGGCCGACATCAAGCCGTTCAGCGCCTATACGATCGACGTATATCAGAACGGCAACACGTCGACACCAGCCAAACACTATACGGTTCGGTTGCGTACGCCGTCGCCGCTTCCCGAAGCGCTGCGCCAGTACGCGTGGCACGAGCTGGCGCAATCCACGCGCGACAAGCTGACGCCTGGCACGGCCGATACATTCGTGGGCGGCACGACCTTCCCGCTGGCCTGGACGTCGAAGGCCGGACTGCCGTTCGTCAAGCGCGGCAACGTGCAGATTCGCGCAACCGCGGCCGGGCAGACGGCGGCGACGTTCGTCAACGGTTCGGCATCGGCGTTGCCGGTCCAGCCGGGCGCTGCAGCGACGCTCAACGTGCCGGGCGACCAGGGCGTGGCGTTTCCGTCGGTCGCCGGATGGACCGGCAGCACGGACTTCTCGTTCGTGAATTTGAACTGGTCCGATCCGGTCGACACGCTCTTCACCGAGTCCTTCGAGTACGACCGGTAACCGGAGGCCCCAAAATCGGCGCTCGCTGACAGTCCCGTGCATGCCGGATCGTCTTGGTCGTGTCCGGCTGCGAGGAAAACGGCGAGCGTCGCGTCGAACCCGGCTCCGTGTCGTCGAGTAGCGGGATCGTCTCTTCCCGAGCCGTACGAAGACGGCGAGCGGACATTCCGTGAAGCGATGCCTCGCGTCCGGCCCACACGTGATGGGTCCAGGTCACCCTGTACAGGCGGCGAGCATTCGCGGCATTCGCGGCATTTCCGGCACGACAGAAACGACTCGAAACCATGAGTGCCGCCGCCCTCCCCGCGACTCGCTCACTGGCCGCAAAGATCTGCGCGCATACAGGTCAAACCGATAGCCGCCGATAAAGGCGATCTATCGCAGAAACGGCGCCAACGCTTCGGATGCTTCGGAGAACTGCTTTTCGAGGAAGTCGAGCAATGTGCGCACGCGCGGTGCCATATAATGCGTGCGCTGAAAGAGTGCGTTCACTGGCACGTCCGGGCAACGCCACTCCGGCAGGAGCAGTTTCAGCCGCCCGGCCTGCAGATCTGCGCCGATGTCCCAGATCGACTTCATGGCCACGCCGCGACCCTCTATCGCCCATTCGCGGGCAAGCGAACCGTCGTTCGTTTGACGTGAACTGTCGAGCGGTGCCGTGAACAATGCTGTCTCGCCGTCGCGCGCGAAACGCCAGTTGTTCGCCGCGCCCGCTGCCGAAGAAAGTACGACGAACCGATGTTCGCGCAAATCGTCGGGATGGTTCGGCATGCCGTGCGCGGCAATGTAGTCGGGTGACGCACATAGTGCACGGCGATTGTCGGCCATGCGCTTGGCGACCATCGAACTGTCGGCCGGCACACCGAAGCGGATCGCGAGATCGATGTCGTCCTGCAGCAAATGTGACAGCGAATCGGACAGGACCAGCGTCAGCGTGACGTTCGGGTGGCGTTCGTTGAATTCGTCGAGCCATCGACGTAGCACGGTGCGTCCGAAATCGGACGTCGCCGACACGCGCAACGCCCCACTCACCGACGCCCGTCCGGCCTGCAACGCAGCGCGCGCATCTTCCAGGGTTTGCAGCGCATGCTGGCAATGTACGAGATACAGGCGACCTTCGTCGGTGAGGCGCAGCTTGCGGGTCGACCGCTCGAACAGCTGAGTATGGAGTTCTCCCTCGAGCTTCACGAGCCGGGCGCTCGCCGCGGCGGGAGAGAGGCCGAGCTTTCTGCCGGCAGCCGAAAGACTGCCTTGGCTTGCCGTTTCAACGAAGAGGCGAATATCACCGAGATTGTCCATGATCGCGTCACGCGAAAATAATGATGGGTTGTGCCGCGCGATGCCCCGCGTGGGCCCCGGCATGGTAACGCGCCGCAGATCGAATCAGGAAAAGCCGACCGGCGGGATCGGCCCCATGCCCATTTACCTGGCGACCACGCCGAGCTGCTGGAGGAACGTCAGATTGTCCTCGATATGCCAGTTGTCGGTGATCTTGCCGTCGCGAACGCGATAGATGTCCGTCGCGATGAAGTCGACCGCCTGCCCCTTTCCCTGCACGCCGTTGAAGCTGCCCGTGAAGTGACCGGTGAAGTGCAGATGGGTGATGACGCGGTCGCCTGCGACGATCATCTGTTCGACCTCGGCGTGAACGTCCGGCACGGCACCATGGAAACCCTTCGATGCCGCGAGTGGCCCCGCGATGCCCTGCGGCCGGCCGGCGGGCAAAGTGCGGTCGGTGAAATCGGCCGCCAGCGCCTCGCGAGCCTGGGCCTCGTCACCCGTGCTCCAGAAGGTATCGTAAAGACGTGCCGCACGGATCTGTTGCTCGGCCTGATGCTTCGACAGACTCTTGTCGATAATCAGCGTTTTCGGCTGTACGAGATTGTCGTCGGTGGCGGAAACGGCAGGCAATGCGGCAGCAGCTGTGGCGGCGGCCAACGCGATGCGGGAAACGACGGAAACGACAGTACTGGTTTTCATGTCAGGCTCTTTTGCGGTGTGCTCGAAAAAAAACGAAATGAATCCGGAAATGATGCGACTTTGAATGTTCAGGCGGGAATGCGTGCTGCGCGATCGAATCAGTGCGCAGCCGCTCGGGCAGTACCCTAGATCGTCTCGCTTTCGCGTACCGTAATCGGGCTTTTCAGGACGAACCGTGCAATGTCGTCCTTGCGCATGAACGCAACGCCGGGATGACTCTTCGCATACCGCAGAAACGCGTCCCATGCACGTGTCATCTGCGGCGTTCCGCTGATACGGTCATGCGCGCTGATCGACATCATGCGTCGACGCGATCCAGACTCTTCGTACAGCTGATCGAAATCGAACTTGATCTGTTCGAGGAATTTTTCCGGAGAGTAATTCCGGCCCTCGACCAGCAGGATGTCGTTATTGCGCAGTGTGTACGGAACCACAACGAAATCCTTGCCGTTGACCTTTTCGATGAACGGCTCATCACGGCTCGTATCGTCGATGTGATAGACGTAGCCGAGCTCCTGCAGCAACGACAGTGTGTTCGGGCCGCGTCGCAGCCAGTTCGCGTTGTAGCCGATCGGGCGTTGACCGGTCACCTCTTCCACCATCGATCGCGCCTGGATCAGGAACTCGCGTTCCTGTGCCCGCGACATCGCGTACTGCGAGTTCCACGTCGGCCCGTGGCCCGAAGCCTCATGGCCGCGCGCCACGATCTCCCGAGCAATCTCCGGATGCCGCTTCGCCGCCTCGCCGATCATATGAGCCGTCACCTTCACGTCGTGGCGATCCCAGAGATCCAGCATCCGGGGAATCCCTTCGCGATATCCATACGCAAACCACGCTTCGGCGGCCAGGTCGGCGGGGACACTCGCCGGGAAATCGACCTTCGGGAACGGATTGTCGGCCCCCTTCGGGGGCTGCCCGCCCGCCTCGAACTGCATCGAGATTGAAATGACCAGCCGCGCGCCGTCAGGCCAGAATTCACCCCGCCCGGGCGCAGCGACCGCGTTCGATTGGGAATGACTCGTTTGCGCGTCGACCTGTGCCGCTTGAAGCATCGCACCGACGGCGAAAGCACCCGCGCCGACACCGGCCTTGGTCAGGAAGGAACGGCGCGTCGGCTGATCCGGCGCCTGATTGATTGAATCACGATCCGTTTGATCGACCTGAATTGCCATAGTTGAACTCCTCACGACGCACAAGCGCGTCTCTGTCACCGCATTGCGGTGCACGATGACGAATGAACAGATATTGAATGTCGCGCCAAAACCGTGCGCGTGGAATGAATTCTCGGCAAACGCCCATATTTTGAAAATGGGCCTTGAAATGAATAGACTTTCAATCCAGACCAAAAAAATTCGGATCTCACCGAAACAGGTCAGGCAAACTCGGCATGCGTCTCTTCAATGCCTCGCCACCCGCCGGTAAATCGCGGTGAGCAACGCTGCCGCCAAAGCGCTCAGTGCCAGCAACAGGGTCGGCCCGATCGCATCGTGATGACGGTCTTTCAACCACCCGAACGCGATCGGTCCGGCGAAGCCCGCAAGGTTTCCGAAACAATTGATCGTCGCAATCCCCGCCGCCGCGGCCGTGCCGGTCAATCGCATGGTCGGCAGATGCCAGAACAGAGGCAATGCGGTCAGCGTGCCCGCGGCGGCGAGTGAAAGCCCCGCGATCACTGCCGGCAGAGCGCCGCTGAACGATGCGCTCAAAACAAAGCCGACCGATGCCACACCGGCGCCGCCTACGACATAGGCCGCCCAGTTACCCGCTCGGTCCGCGCTACGTGCGCCGACATTCATCGCCAGCACCGCAATCAAATACGGAATCGCACTGCAAACGCCGATCCATGACAGTTTCGTCAGACCCGTGTCCTTCACGAGCGTCGGAAGCCAGAAGCCGATTCCGTACAGACCGACGAGCAGCAGGAAATAAATCGTCGTCAGCAACACCATCTCCGATGCCGACAACCTGGATGCGCGCTGCGTCTCCCCGGCACGACCTGCACTGACATCGAGGCCTCGCAACACCGCATCCGCCTCTTCCGGCGACAGCCAGCGGGCATCGTTCGGGCGACTCGGTAGCAGATAATGCACGGCGAGACCCACGACGACCGTCGGCAAGCCTTCAATTACAAACGTCCATTGCCATCCGGACAGCGCCGCGAATCCGTCGAGATTCGTCATGATCCAACCCGACAGCATGTTGCCGACAATGCCTGCGACCGCCGTCGCGCTCATGAACAACGTCGTCATCCGGCCGCGCCGGTGAGCAGGAAACCAGTAGGTCAGGTACAGCACGATGCCAGGGAAAAATCCGGCCTCCGCTACGCCAAGGATCAACCGCTGCAGATAGAAAGTGGCGGGAGAATGTACCCACGCCGCCGCGGCCGAAACGATCCCCCAGGTCACCATGATGCGGGCAATCCACACGCGCGCGCCCACACGATGCAGCATGAGGTTGCTCGGTACCTCGAACAAGAAATAGCCGACGAAGAATATGCCCGCGCCGATACCGTAGACGGTGTCGCTCAATCCAAGATCACCTGCCATCTGCAGTTTCGCGGCCCCGACGTTAACCCGGTCGAGATACGCAAGAACCTGAGCCACCAGTAGCAACGGCATCAGCTTCCAACCGATGCGTCGATACAGTGCGTCGAGATCCGCAGGCGACGAGTGTGCCGAGATTGCTTTTCGTTCGTCGGGTGTCTCACACCCGGTGCTGCGCATGATGTCCATTTCAGTCTCCATGAATTGTTGTCGATACGTGCCACGTCATGCAGAAGCACCCGTCTCGGCGTGGGTCCCGTCACGAACGGTCTTGATGTACGGCGCGCCGCTGAAATCGCAGACGAGTACGCAGCACTGCCAGCCGAACGCCGGCTGGATACGCTCGACGTCGTCTCGCACGACGTCGTGAATCAGCTTCCCCATTTCGTGCAGTACCGGCTCGCTCCTGGGCTTCGTCAGCAACAGCCTGACGACGATGAATTCGTTTGTCGGATCGTCTCCAGACAAGAACTGTTCGGCCGTATAGGTGCGGCTCTTCAATTCGGCGAGCAAAGCATGCCCTTGTGCCGCGAGCCGTTCGTGCAACGTACTCGTCAAGGATCGGAAATCGATCAGTCTCGCAATCCGGGGCGTGGATTCGATGATCAGGTGCGGCATGTCTTCACCTCTGTTGAAAGAATGCGTGGGTGAGAGGTTAGGATTCGGATCACCTGATGTAAATTTATGTTTTGCGTATCGATTCATTAGTCCCTGTTATGTATTCAGCCATCGATCTTCGCCTGCTGCGCAGCTTCATTGCGGTCGCACGCTCCGGCAGTGTGACCCGCGGGGCAACCCGGCTGCATTTGACTCAATCGGCACTCTCGCAGCACCTCCGTGAGCTCGCGGATCTGCTCGGCGTGACGCTGTTCGATCGGGTGGGTCGCGGCATTCTGCTCACTCAAGCGGGAGCAGACCTGTTCGCGGAAGTCGAGCCGATCCTGGAAAAACTCGACGTGACGCTTGCCAACGTCCGGAACCGCTCGCTCGAAGTTCACGGCACATTGCGCATTGGTGCGATCGACACCTACGCAAGATCGCTCGTGATACCGACGATATCGACGCTACTCGCCCGGCATTCTCAGCTGCGCGTGTCCGTTCACGAACTCCCGGCCGCGGCGATCGATCAAGGGCTGATCGAAACTGAACTGGATATCGGCGTGTCGTTCTCTCACTTGTCGAATGCGGACATCGAGCAGAGAACAATGTTCACGGAACGGCTGGCGCTCGTCCGGCGATCTACCCGTCGAAGGGCCGGAAAGACCGTCAGCCTGCAAGAAGTTGCGCGCCAGCCGCTCGCGCTGCTGAATCGGACATTCGCCATGCGCGGGCAAATCGACGCCGCATGTGCGAATGCAAACATTGCGCTGGACGTTCGCGTGGAGGCTGCCAATGTCGATTCGCTGATACGGCTCGTCGAGCATGCCGGCTACGCAACAATCGCGAGCCCGCTGGCAGTGCAGGCCGGCTCGCGAATCGAAACGACGACTATCTCGGACGACGGCCTGGCGCGCATCGCTGCGTTGCGCTGGCGCCGCGGCAGGACCTTTACCCCCGCCATGGAATGTTTTGAAGAAGCGATGTTGCAAACGATCCGTTCGTCCGGCCTGGAAACGCCAGGCGACGATTCGGTACGCATGTCGGGGCCGTCCCGCCGTCCGCGTATTCGACAGCGCTGACGGCGTCCTGAACACGCCTGTTGCGTAGGCGGAACGGCTGTTCAGGAGGCGGATACTCCCCTTCGCCCCAACTCCGGGCGGGCGTGAGCGATTCGCGAAGGAATTCTGCGAAAACGCGGACGCGCGGTACCAGCTGAAGCTACGGGAACTGACCGACTATCGGTACGATCCACGCGCGCCCAGGTTGTCCCGGCGCAGGGTGCTACGCGATCGCGCCACCACCGTCCACCAGCACCGTCGAACCCGTCGCATAAGGAGTCGACGCGAGGTAGAGCACGGCGTTCGCGACGTCCTCGGGTTGTCCAACTCGACCGGCCGGCAATCGCGCCGCCGCGCCTTCGTACATCCGGTCGCGCGCTTCCGCATCGATCTTCGACCAGAGAGGTGTCGCAATCAGGCCCGGGGATACCGTGTTGACACGTACCGGTGCAAGTTCAAGCGCAAGTCCTCTCGCCAACGATTCAAGCGCTGCGTTGATCGCGCCTTGCAAGACCGAATTCTTGCTCGGCCGCACGCTCAGAAAGCCCGACACAAACGTCAGGGAACCGCCTTGCCGAATGCGGACGGCCCGTGCGATGCGATACGCTCCCCAGAACTTGCTGTCCATCGCCGCATAGGCGTCATCAAGCTCCAGACCACGCACCGGCCCCGTGGCTGTCTGGGCGGCCGATACGACAACGTGGTCGAATTCGCCCGCCGAATCGAGAAATGCACGTACGCTCGCGTCGTCGGTAATGTCCATCACGCCGGTGCTCACGCCGTAACCGATCCTGTCTTTGCTCGCCGCCAGCCTGGCCGCATCGCGCGATGCAATCGTCACTGTCGCTCCGGCCTCCGCAAATGCACGTGCGGTCGCTTCACCTATCCCGGAGCTTCCGCCAACCACCAACACCCTTTGATCATTGAGTTTCATCGCCTGTTTCCTCCGTTAAGAATCCGTCCTTCGAACGCCACCGCCGATGGCACTACCGGCAACGCACCATCGTGGAACGCCGGGTGCGACATCCTGCCTGCATGCCAACGCTGTAAAAAGATGCGCGCGCCCTCTGCATGCACCGCTTCTGCCACGTTACGCCAGCCTTCGATCTGCGCGTCACAGTCCGACATACCGATTCAAGCATTCTTGATATCGCCTTGATCATTGCTTGCGAGTGTCGTCACGAACTCGACGCAAACGCCCGGAGCAATAGACACGAACAGCTGTCGCTCGTTGGACAACGGCACGTCGCTCAATGTGTAGTCGATCCGTCTGGTGGTCAGCCGCTCGATCAACGCCTCCCATTCGCGGCGCGCGTCGATGCGCAGCGCAATATGATCGATACGCGGTGTGCTACGACCTTTCTGCGCAGGAAGCGTCGCGCGCGTAACGTGAATCATCGGGTGACGATCGAGGTACAACCAATAGCCGTCCACGCTGAACGGCGGTCGGGGCCCGGTGTCGAGACCAACAACCTCATCGAAAAAGCAACGAGTACCGTCGATGTCATCGGTAACGATGGTGGCGTGGTCGAAATGCATGGCTCATGCCTGTACGAGGGTGCGATGTCGTATTTTGTTGCCCCCGGTCGATCGTGATAATTGGCTTTGCGATTGAATGATTTTCAACGATGACAAGAAGATGGGAAGTGCATGTTTCCACGCTCCCGATCAGCCTGGTCAGTGGCCGGGAAGATACGGGAAGGTCAACGGAAAATGAAAACAGGTGCAGACCACGGTCTGCACCCGTTACGCGCCTTCCGCATCCCGGTATACCCCGTCACGAATCGGTGGTGACTGTAGCGCGACTCCGTCACGGGATCGGCTGCGGTGATCAAGCCAAGATTGCTCGCCCCGGTGTAATTCGCGACCTCGATCAGACTTCTCAAGGTGCCTGCACGATCGACGGCCGCACCTCGCGACACGCCGGTAATGGCATCAGCCAAGTGATTCGCAAGCGCATCGAAGAGCACTTTGGCTGGTGCAAGACCGTCGGCCGGATTTGGCAGTCCGCGTATCGCGGCATCAAACGGGTCGACCAGCACTTCAAGCTGACGATGCTGGCGAGCAACCTAACTCGAATAGCTCGAATACGGGAATCGATGCCGCTGGGAGTGGAACGGCGAGCCGCTCCTGCGCAGCCGTTGCGCGGCAACGCGTCGGTTGGCCCGCTGACAAGCGGGGCATCCGGCACGATCCGCCAGCGACTCAACGGCCAATTGCATACGAAACCCATTTAAGTAGCGCCTCGGTCGTCACAACGGCGTTTTTCAACAGCCTGCTAGAAGTCCCCGGGTTGCGCAATCGGCCGAAGCGTAGCAGCATCGTCCGGCAGGAGATAACGCTCCTTGATCGACTTTGCTTTCGCCGCCTCGAATTCCTGCTCGTAGTTCTGGTAATTTCCGTACAACTTTCTCATCTTGCTTTTCGAATACGGAATCTTCGTGTCGTAGATCAGACCGCAACCCGTTTCCTGGTCGGTCATGTAGGTCGCGGACGGCACCTGAATCCAGGGTGGACGGACTCCCCCCTCCATGTTTCCAGTTACCAGATCGCGCACCACGGCCTTACCGTTGCGGACGACCCTCGGCGCCTTCGGCATGGTCTCGCCGTTCCGCACCCATCTATCCATCCCGTCAAGGATTGCCGATACGACGTCCTCCACCGGCTCGTCATAGAGCGTTCGGCAACGCGGATCGTTACCCTTGCCGATATCGGCGGCCACCCACTCCTTCTCACCCGTGCCGAGATCGGCCTTTCGCAAGTGCGGCATGCCCGTCACTTCGTAATAACGAAGCTTCGGGTTGTCGGTGTCCGGCGGCAGCGGAATACCGGCGAGCACATCGTGCATCAATTCGGATTCGCTGAAGACCGTCACGAATGGTGCGTCGTCCGGCATCTTGCGCGGAACGCGAATGGATTCGCCCCCAACCTCGCCATAGGCCATGCGCCCCGCCATGTACGCGTCGATCAAAGGACGACCGTCAGGCATCCGCCATTGCTGGTGGCGCCCCTGGTCGAGATAGTCCATCCATACTTGCGCCGTCACGGCCCAACTATCGACATAGACCCGCCGAACCTTCAGTGGCGCGAGCGGACTTTGCGGCGTATCGGACTTCAGCATCAGCGCCAATTGCGCACCGATGCCTTGCGATTGCGGAATGAACGGGTCCGGCACGTTGCCCAGCACGAAATGCTCGGGATCGTAATACACGCCCAGCGGCGCATAACGCGCGTAGTCGAAGCGACGCATGAAGTCGAAATTGACGATGTTTCCATACAACGCGATCTGGTCCGCCTGCTCCTTCGGCGTGTCCGATATGAACTTCGGATCGACCGCCGGCTTGTTGCTATTGAGCGTGTATCCCACGTAGGCGTATCCGCGACTCAGCAGATATTTCCGGGTAAGGATCCAGCCGGCGCCGCGCTCTCCGAACCAGCTGAACGGCTCGATTATCACGGTTCCATTGAAGCGGGCCGGGTCGGTCGGTGCGCGGACGAGAATCCGTGTCAGGTACGGCGCCTGGAACATCGTCTTCCCCGTCGCGGTAATGACCGGGGCGATACCGGATAGGTAGTATTCCTTCTCGGTGTACCCGTATCTGGCCAGATCGATATATTCGGTTCCAGGGCGGGAAGCCGACGACAGAGGCAGCTTACCGGAGGGTGGAACTTCGACGACGGTGGGCATTTGCGGGACCTCCGCGCGAACCGGTGCGGCCGTACCTGCCACGATCCAAACTCCCGTCAAGACAACGTATCGGGTTTTCTCTATCAGACGGTGCATGTGAATGTTTCCACTGTTGATGAGCCTGGTCACTGCGCGAAACACGTGACCCACGGCGTCGCTTCACGAATGTCTTTCGGGCATCCCACGCCACGCTTCGACGAAAGCGCCACCCTTCCGTTTCCGGCATCTCGTATTCGCTGATGAGCGGTATTCCCGCGCGGGCTTTTCCTTCATGCGGCGCGGTGCCCCCGCGATTCCAGTTCGCCCTGCCGCCATCCCGCTGCACGGTCGACCAGGGGATCACACCCGTCGGCGGCTCGACGCAAGTCATTAAACAGCGTCTCCAGACAGCGGTTTATCCAGAAATGGCAACTCCATACGGAACCGGGGGAATACCCTCGCGAAAGGAAACCGCCAACGGCAACGGCTCGATTGCGCCGCCACGTTTCGCATCGCCGCCTGCACCCGACCCTCGTACTTTGTGCTGATTTGGGCTACCACCTCACGGCATCGCGACTGAACACTCGAACCCGCGATTCGCGGTGCTCGTGACGACTTCAATGACGCGCCATCTCCCGTCGACAGCGCGCGCTGCGCAGGGCACACCGCGTGCAGAAAAACTCCAGCGCGCCGCACATTTCAGGACAATTCCATGTATTCCGTTATCCGAATTTTGTTTCCGGCGCTGATCGTCATCGGCACATTTCCGTCGCCTGCAAGCGCATACGAGTTCTACAACGACGGGAGCACGAACATCGACGCGAATCTGAGCGTGGGCTACGGGTTCTTCAGTGTCCAGCGCAGTTATATCGACCGTCCGGGCGCAACCCGATGGCAGGAAGGCTATCTGAAGTATGGCTTGAGCGGCGGCACGGCGATCCCCGGCGCAGGGTCGATCTACGGGGCCGTGAGTCTTCTCGGCTCCGCCACGTGGGGCGACGGCGACCCCGGCGGCTTTACGACCGGCCGCGAACGCCGCAACGCGCTCGAGGACGCCTACCTCGGCTGGAAATCCGGCGACTCGATTCCTGCATTGGGAAAGGACGGCATCGATATTTCCGCCGGCAGCCAGTACGTCAACGTGGGCTCCGGTTTCCTGATCAAAGGAGACAAAGTCAGTGCCGGCAGAGCTGTGGACGACGGCCGCTACGATCGCGGCGGCGCTTACTATCTGGCATCGCGCGTGGCTTTCTCGCGAACCGCAGTGCTGCGACTGGGCGGCGACACCGGATGGCATGGAAGCGCAATCTGGCTCAAATCGAACAATCATCTGCAAGCCGATACCGAGCTGGCCGTAGGCACCCTGGACTATACGGCCCAGCCGGGAACACTCGGGCTCACCTTTGTCCATGGCATCAGCATCGACAAGCGATATGTCAGTACCCCAAGCCGCCTCGATCGCCCGGGGATGAACACGTACAGCATTCGAGGCGACGGTGACGCCGGGATCTCCAATACGCACTTCGCGTTCGAATATGCATACCAAACCAAACGATCCGGCAACGACAACGGGTGGTATGCCGAAGCCGGATATACGTTCCGGAATGTCCGGTGGCAGCCGTCGTTGAGCTATCGCTACACGCGTTATTCGAAGGATTTCGACTCGCTGTTCCAGGGTGGATTCGGCGATCGCTACCAGGGTGAAATCGCATCCAACTATTCGTTTTCATACAACTTCAATACGCGCATCCATGACGTCGGGCTCACAGTCCACCCGTCCGAAAAATTTACCATGACCCTGATGTATTTCAACTTCCGGACGTTGTCCAATCGCTCGACCCTCGATCTCGACGCGTCCGAGCTGACACTCTATCTGGATTGGGCTCTGACCAAGCATCTCCAGTTTTCTCCGAACTTCGGTGTCTACAAACCGCGAAAATACGCTGCAAACGGCGGAAACCAGACCGGCAGCGCGGCCGCAAACTTCTATGCCAACCTGATGATCGTCGCGAATTTCTAGCGCAATCTTCGATCACCCCGCCGCACATCGCATCGCCGACATCGGACTTCGTGGCAGTCGCAACTGCTTACGGCGCCTCGACACGCCGAAGTTGACGGAGTCATCGGACCGGCGGACGGGCTCGCGCGTCCCGGCTCGACATCCGCGGGTTTCCCCCGCTGGGATAACACACGATTTGTTCGCAGAATTTCTCCTGCCCAAAAAAAGATCAGTCGCCCTACGCACGTCCTTCGCCGCCCCCGTCGAGGTTTCCTGTCATGAAGAGCATCGACCGATTTGATGACGTGAATGCCCACGCCGCGTCGATCAAGCACTGGAACCAAACCTACAGCCAGATATCGGCGGGTTCGCTCGAAAGCTCGCTGATGCAACTTGCGAGCGCGCGCTGCCACCTTTTCCGGGAACGGATAAACCAGCGCGTCGTTCAACACGGCGAAGCTCCGTCGGGAAAGATTTGCTTCGCCATACCGATTTCGGCGTCCGGACCGGTCGTCATGCAAGGCCGCAAGGCAGACTGCAACAGCGTTCTCTTCCTGCGTAGCGGCGAGGAGTTCATGTTTCATATGCCAACGGGCATGGACATGCTCTCGATCAACTTCGATCGCGATATGTTCGAATCGGCACTATCGACCGTTGCGAACGCCCACGCGATCAACACGCTCCTCAAGCAACCCGTCATCACGTTGCCCAGACAGCGCCTGAACGCGTGCCGCCGTCGCCTGCTTGCGATATTTTCCGAGGCGTTCGTCGACGACGAAGGCGGCACCATCCAGCATGACGAAGGCGCGTTCGAGCAATTCGTTCTTCACGAAATGATTCGACTGATCAGCAGCCCGGATTGCAATCTACGCCAACGCAACGGCAGTTCCACCCAAAGTTTCATCGTCGAGAAATGTCATCACCTGACCATGTCCGAGAGCGTCAAGGTTCCCAGCGTGATGGAGCTGTGCCAGCAACTGCAGGTCAGCCGGCGTACCGTGCAGAACAGCTTTCGATCCGTGACCGGAACGACGCCGTTGAATTACCTTCGGTCCGTGCGGCTCAACGGCGTGCGTCGAAGCCTGATGTCGACGCATCCATCCAAACTCCTGATCGGTGACGCCGCCGCCCGATGGGGATTCTTCCACATGAGCCATTTCGCCGAGGACTACCTGGCACTCTTCGGCGAGCTGCCTTCGCATACCAAAAGACCGGTTCGGAACGACGGATAGAAGACGGACGAGCCGGCGCGGTCCGATCACCGAGCCCGACCGCGATGCAGGGTGCCTCGCACCCATTCCGACGGCTGCGGCCACCACCCTGCTCGTCACCTTCCGCGACCGAATCCGCTGCCGGAGCGCACGCGGATTCAAGTGATGGCCGACATACGACCGGCGACTCGCGTGCGCGAGGCGCCCGGTGTACCCCGAAAATGACGGTCAATTCACCTGTCCGGCGTCGATCATGGATCTGAGATCCGCGGTCGGGTCGGCCAGCCTCGCAGCGGGAATACGCGATCGCTGGGCGATCAGCTTGCGCGCCAGCACGTGGTCCGACGGCCGGTTCACGGAATGCGCAGCCGCCATCGCACCGTCGTGCAGGTAGAACACCGTAAAGCGATCGCTGGCGGGTGCACCGCGCAACACCACCTGGTCTCCGGACGATGGCAGACCGGCCATCTGGAATCTCAGGTCGTGCTGCTCGCTCCAGAACCATGGTACGGCCGAAAGCGGTTGAGGCCGACCGACCAGCACCGAGGCCGCGGCGCGCGCGCCGTCGCTGGCGGCCTGGATAGATTCAAACCGCATTCTGGCCGGACTACCCGGGAAAGGCGGCTGCGCCATGTTGGCCACGTCGCCGACGGCCAGTACGTTCCGCACCGAGGTGCGGCCCAATGCATCGACAAGGATGCCGTCGTCGCAGGCGATGCCGGCGGCATCGGCAAGCTCCGTGTTCGGCAATACGCCGATTCCTGTTACGACCAAGTCGCAATCCAACGTGCGGCCATCGTCGAACTGGACTGCCTCGACGCTACCCTGACGGCCCAGCAGCGCCCGTACGCTGCGGCCCAGTTCCAGCGAGACGCCGCGCCGGCGGTGCGCATGCGCGACATAGTCCGACATGAACGCCGGGAAGGCGCGCGCGAGGAGGCGAGTCTGGCTCTCGACCACGGTAACCCGCGCTCCGGCCGAGCTCAGCGCGGCCGCGACCTCCAGACCAATAAACCCGCCGCCAACGATGCACGCGCTCGAGCAACGGCCGAGCCTGCGCTGCACCGCCAGCGCATCCTCGAGCGTGCGCAGTTGATGCACGCCCTGAAGCTCAGCGCCGGGAACCGGAAGCGGGCGGCAGCGCGCGCCCGTCGCGAGTGCAAGCCAGCCGTATTCGAGATGCTCGCCGTCCGCCAGCCGCACGCGGCGCGCGGCCAGATCCAGCGCTGTAGCGCGCTGCCCCACGCGCAGATCGATGCATTGTTCAGTATAGAAATCCGGGCTGCGCAGCGCGAGCTGGCCCATGCCGGTCTTGCCCGTGAGCAGGCCCTTGGAGAGAGGCGGGCGCTGGTAGGGTGCGTGCGGCTCGTCTCCGATCAGGACGATAGGTTCATCGAATCCCAGTTCGCGCGCAGCCGCGGCGAGATGAGTTCCGGCATACGAGGCACCGACGATAACGAGCGGCGCTTTTTGTGAGGATGTCAAAGTTGTCTCCCGAGGAAACGCCCTGGCAATCCACGGGTTTGAACCGGATCGGCGCACGGCGTGCGCACCGGAACCGGCTGTCGAGGACGACGTTCGCCGGCAAACCGTCGCTTCGACAATCGCGCAGCCGAAACGATGTTCGACGAGGTGGATCACTTGCCGGGCAGTACGGACTCCAAATGCGTTGAAGAGGATGACGAGTGTGTCTCGCCGACAGGCAATCGGAGACGCCCACGCGAGCGCGCCTCCGATCGCCGAACCGGCCGCGGCACCCGTCGATGCACAACGCGCACGAACGGGCACGAAACACGAAGGTTCGCATTCGCGCCCCGGTTCATCGCCGTCGTACTCCGTCGAAGTACGCGCGCCGAGCCGTCAGGAACAGGCTCGGGATAGCCGACTAGCCTTGCTTCTCGGGCATTCTCAGCACCAGGCCGTGCAATTCTCGTGTCAACTTGATCTGACAAGCGAGCCTGCTGTTCTCCTGCGTTGCACCCAACGGCTCGAGGAGGGCAAGCTCGATCGCCGGATCGGCTTTGCCGGTCACGTCAAGCCAGGGTTCGTCGACATAGACATGGCAAGTCGCACACGAGGCCTGTCCGCCGCAAAAGCCGTCGATACCCGGCACTCCATTTTCCAGTGCGGTCTCCATTGCATTGGCGCCGTCCGGCGCGACCACGACGTGCTCGTCGCCATTCGCTTCGATATAGGTAACTTTTGGCATATTCAAGAAAGGTGATTTTTTAACGAGCACGCGCGACTCTGTTCGATATCGAGTCGTGCGTGCGGCCTGGATATCCGCCCGTCGGCGAAAACTCACTCGTGGGTCGGCGTCACGGCATCCTGGCGAGCGCCGATTTGAAGCAAACCCTGCCAGAACGAAACGAATGGCTCGAGATAGAAACCTCGCAGGGTTTTGTGAGGATTTTTTTCCCCAAACTCCACTTCATTCAGCCCCCAGCGCCATGTTTCGTTCTTTTTCGGCAGATAAAGGGTTCCGAACATCCAGTCCCATACCGTCAAAATCACCCCGTAGTTTTTATCTCGATGCGGCAGCTCGATGCTGTGATGGAGGTTATGCATGACAGGCGCGAGCACGATACGATTCACCCAGTTTCCGTACGAAACGTGCACGTGTACGTGAGACATCGTGTCGACGACAAAAAAGGAAACGTACACCTGAATTCCGATCACGGTCACGGTTCCCGGATTGACAGCGGTTCCGGTGGCGTAAAGCAGCAAGCCCAGCATCACGCCGGCGAAAAACGACGGAATCGTGTTCAGAAAAAAGAATTCAACCGGGTGTTGACGAAAGAGCGTCCATGGCGTCAGCGTTTCGGCCGTATGGTGCGGCTTGTGCAGTGGCCACAGGACGGGAACCTCGTGACACCAGCGGTGCACCCAGTAGCCGGAAAAATCCAGAGCCAGAAAATAGATAGCGAACTGAACCGAAACCATTTTCCAGTCGGTGTGCATCAGAGGCGCTCTCGCCCCGAAATACGTCGCCAGAAAACCCGCCAGATTGTCCGCCACCGATATCGCATTGATTGCGACGAATACAGAAAGTGGAAAACCGATCGCCAGAAGAATAATGCCGTTCCATCGGTCGACGCGAGCCGACGCGTGATCGTACTGGTCCTTCGGAAATACGGACCTCACCACCGCCCGTAACGTCACCGGCTCTCGTTCTTTTCTTGCCAGGAACGCGACCCATGCAACTACCACGAAATAAATCGGAAGACCCCATGCCCACTGCCGCAGCATTCCGATGGTCGGGTCATAAAAGTCAGCAACCGAGCTCCATATCTCATTTAGCATCTTCGTCTCCGGGATTGCATATTGTCACGAGCCAGGGCAGGGCCGCGAGTCGCGCACGCCGCGCTTGCCAGGTACCGTCTATGCCCGCGGCCTGTTCGACGCAGAAGGAAGACGCGGCCGTCGGGATAGTGCGTTCATGGTGGTCTGCCGCCCTCCCACGGGCCAGTAACGAACGGTGGACGAACGGTTAACGAACGTTTTTTTGGTGTTTTCGCTTGACCGGACAACTGCAATTCCCGGGGTAAACCCGATTTCATCGCATCGCGGATGCCTGCGTATCGCGGGCATATCGACTCCGGCGTGCATTGCGCCCGCTCTTCTGCTCCGCTCGCTTGCGGCGCGCACCGGTTCGGCCCAGCCGAAATAACGACGTCTCGAAACGGGAGGAACGGGTGGAGGAACAGAAGACGGCGCGGTATCGGGCATTCAATCTCGATGCGGCATCGAGAGCACATCCGGATCGCCGTCGAAACAGGTGCGTTCCGCATGCTCACCACGATCTCGAGCCCGGACCGGCTCCATGGATCACCGTACGCAGCGCAACTTTTTATTTTGGTTTTGCGGGTTCGCCGGCTCCGGCTTTCTTGGGCGCAAGCTCGCTTTCTCTTACAGGCCACATCTGGCCGACCTTCAGATGGCGAACAATGACCGGCTTATTACCGACGTTCGACGGTCCGAATGTACGGACTTCATACAGTGCCTCGAACGTGTTATCGGAGCCGAGACTCTTCTTCAGCTTGTCCAGTTCGGATTTACTCGACGCAACATGTATCGCCTCCATGAGCGCAGGATCCCTGGTGCCAGCAATAACGACGATATGATTTCCCGATGAGCCCGGAAAGCTGGCTATATATGCATAGTCGCGGCGCATAATCCCCTCGGTCGAAGGGTTGTCCCAGTCGGATTGAAACTGATTCCCGCTCGCCCGATCGACAAGCGTATCGCCGTCGTCCGACAGAGAGAAACCCGAGATATCGCAAAGCGGTTCTTTCAGGTCCGCCAGATTCCTCAGCAAACCGACATAGACGAGATCGTGAGTCCGCAACATGTTGTTGGTGAAGCGCGACATCGCGATGGATTGCAGCGACGGCAGCTCACCGGCTCGCGCGGTCGCAATGATGGGAGTAATGGCAGCCATAGCCGGCGCCACGCCTTCAGGAAGGGTGTAGGTGTTCAAGTCGATATATTTTTGATTCGCGCCCGAGGTCCGCAACCGGTACTGACCCAACTCATCCGCAGAGTGAATTCGGGGGTCGAGTATCAGGCGGGAAACCTCGTTGTCGGAATCCAGCTCGCCGAAAACATAATCGCCGCCATAAACGACAAGAGTCGGAATATGGCTCCCCGCCAGCGCACTCCAGAGATTGGTCCCGAGGCGAGCGTCTCCGGCGGGATTGCCTGCGAACCAGTTCCAGCAAATCAGATTGAGCCCGACGAGAAGCACGGCGCCTCCTGCGAACCACATCCAGGCGCCGCGCGGCAGGCGGCGGCGCGGTGCGGCACGTTCGTCTGCCTCGGCCGCAGCCGGCGGAACGACGACGAGCCGATATTCCCCGCGCGGAAGGGCCAGGCGTTCACCATGCTCGTCCGGTGGCAGTTCCTCGAGTTTCTTCCGTAGCCGGTGGACATGCACCCTCACGGTCGCATCGGCGGCAAGATCCACGTCGATGGATTTGCCGAAGACCGTTTGCGCAATCTCGATTTCCTTCGGTGCGGCGTCGGCCAGCGAACGTTCGAGCAGTAATTCGAAAAGACGATTGATCTGCGACGATTTTCCGAGCACGCCACTTTTTTGAATGCGTTCCCCGTGAGCAACGAGCCGCCTTGCGTCTTTGTCCTCTAGCACGCTCGACCTCCCCGGCTTGTACGGAGACACGCCCGTTCGCTCGCCGCGCGGCGCGGCGTCAGAGTGCGCGGCACCAGGCTCGTCACCAGCACCGAACCGACCACCAGCAGCCCCGCGACCACCCCGAGCCCGGCATACGGCGCCCCCGTACGCGCAAACAGGAGGCCAACCAGCCACGAACTGAAGGCGCCGCCGAGCGAACCCAGCATGCTGATCACCGCGATGCCCGCCGCCGCCGCGCGACCGGTCAGTTGTGCAGCCGGAATCGTCCAGAAAACGATTGGCACGGTGAACGCGCACAGCTGCGCGATCGCCAGCAAGGCCACGGTGATCCATACGTGGCCGACCGAGAAGCGCAGGAGCAGTAGACTGCACGCGGTGACGAGCATGCAGACCACCGTATGCCACCGGCGCTCGCCAAATCGGTCGGAACTCCATGCGATCGCCACGTTTCCGATCATCGTGAACACCGATATCAGCCCGGATAACCAGCCGATTCCGGAGACGCTCGACACCCCGGCCGACTTCAGCACCGTGGGCGACCAGAACGTCACCGTCCCCATTCCGACGTAGATGCAGAAATAGATCGCGGCAAGCCCCAGCACGCGACCGTTGCCAACGATGTCGACAACGCCGACCCGGTCATGGCCGACCACGGCCGAGGCCCGCTCGGCGTCCAGATCGCGCAAGAGCGCCTGCCGGTCCAAAGACGACAGCCATGCCGCCTGTTCCGGCCGGTCGCTCAGCATCAGCGGCGCAACCAGCCCGAGCGCGATGGCCGGCAATCCCTCGATCAGAAACAGCCATTGCCATCCGCGCAACCCCATCACGCCCTGCATGTGCGCCATGATCCAGCCGGACAGCGGTCCGCCGATCATTCCAGCAACCGGAACGGCGAGCAGCAGCATGCTGTTGACACGGGCGCGCACCGCGTCCGGAAACCAGTACGACAGGTACAGGATCAGGCCCGGAAAGAAGCCGGCCTCGGCGGCGCCGAGCAGAAAACGCACCACGTACAGCGACACGCTGCCGGTCACGAACATCTGCGCCACCGTGCAAAGGCCCCACAGCACCATGATGCGCATCAGCGTGCGGCTCGCGCCGATGCGCGCCAGCACCAGATTGCTCGGCACCTCGAAGGCGGCGTAACTGATGAAGAAAATGGCCGTCGCGGAGCCGAACACGGCTTCGCTCAAGCCGAGATCCTGCAGGAACTGCAGCTTGGCGAACCCGATGTTGACGCGATCGACGAAGTTGATGACGTAGCAGACGAACAGAAACGGAATCACGCGCAGCGCGATCCGGCGGTACAAGACGGCAGGGGGTGACTCGGACATGGACCGCTCCCGGTAGGTGGACATGCATCGGCAGTCGCGTGCGTTGCTCGCGGCTGTAATCGGCGGCGCCATGCATGCGCACGGCCAGTCGAAGTGCTGCGGGAGAATTATACGAATCTCACAATTCGGGATTCATTGGTAGTTAACACGAGAAAATCCGCCGGGCGTCGCCGGTACCGCATCGCCAACCTTCATTCGTCAGTTTTGTAAGAAAACATCGGAATCCTGCGGATATCACGGTCATTTCGCCTACACTGCAAGGTATCGCGCCATATCGCACGTAAACCCCCATCATAAAAATAAATTCAATCCCATATAATGAGATTTACAAAAACAAACGGCCGCGAGCGTCAACGGGGTTTTCGATCGCGTCACCCGGTGTTTTTTTCTGGATATGATCGTCGGCGGGACCGGCCGCATGGCACGGCATCTTCGGAAGCCGTCCATCCGGGCGAATCCAGGCGAACCGCGCGCATCGCGCGTGCTGCCCGCGCCCGGGCAACCTGCGTCGGCCTCGGCCGGCATCGAATTTCAGACGGTATGCATCAGCCACGCCATGAATCTGCACGCTGAAACACTGTGCTTCTCGGATGTGTTCCTCCATTCCCAGGCGATCGTGAACTGGTCGCAGCACTACGACCAGATCAGTCCCGGCACCGCAACGACCACGCTGCGCCAGGTCGCCGGCCAGCGTTTCCACGTCTTTCGCGAACGCATCAATCAGCGCGTGATGCAGCACGGCCTCGCGCCGCGCGACCGGCTCTGCTTCGCGCTGCCGATCGTCAGCGCGGTCGCGCCCGTGGTCCAGGGGCGCACCGTCGAGCGCCCGAGCCTGCTGACGCTGCGCGGCGGCGAGGAGTTCGTCGCGCATCTGCCGTGCGACACCGAGGTGCTCGCCTTCACGATCGATCGCACGCTCACGGCCGATCGCGAACTGGACGAACTCGCGAACCTGCCTGCCCGCATCCTGAAGCAGCCAGTGCTGCCGATCTCGCCCGCACGCTACGGCCATGCGCTGGACGGGCTCGAGCGCGTGCTTTGCCAGGCGCTCGACAGCGGTTCGCTCACCGCACGCGATGCATTCGACGAACGCGTGCTCGCGCACAGTGTCGTCGGCATCCTGCTCGACCTCGTGCAGTCCGACGATGCCGATGCCGGCGCGCTGCCGTCGGCCTCGACGCAAAGCTACGTCGTTCGCCGCAGCCAGGAAATCGCGCTCGAATGCGACGACGTGCCGACGGTGATCGATCTCTGTCACCACCTCAGAATCAGCCGCCGCACACTGCAATACAGTTTCCAGAACGTGGTCGGCACGACGCCGACCGCCTATCTCCGCTCGATCCGGCTGAACGCCGTGCGGCGCTTCCTGATGACGACGCCCGAGACGATGCGGATCGGCGACGCGGCGGCGCAATTCGGCTTTTGCCACTTCGGGCGCTTCTCCGCGTACTACCAGCAGCATTTCCACGAGCTGCCGTCACACACGCCGCGCCTGAGCTGAGCCCGCGAACGACGCATGGTGACGGCGCATCCGGGTAATCCCCTGCCGCCCCCGCGCACGCGGATTGCCGATAACGGACAACGCGCGTGATTTAGGCACCGTAAATTTTTGTCGTCGGCCTGCTTGTGTGCGCTTCACCGCATCGAGCGGCCGTCCAAGCGCACACCTGTGTCGTCGTCGGTGGTCGGCCGCCGGCATCCCTTGCCGGCTCGTCAGGATCGGCGCGCGGCACGGGAATATCGATCAGGCATGCCGGTGTCGATTCCTGACGGACGATCCGGCCAGCGGGACTACTCATGAACGAATCGTCACCCCGGTCCGAAGCGGGGCTCAGCAAGAACGCCGTCGGACTTTCACACATCGTTTTCTTCGTCGTCGCCGCGGCCGCGCCGCTCACCGCGATGGTCGGCGCGACGCCCGCGGCATTCTCGCTCGGCAACGGCCCCGGCGTGCCCGGCGTATTCGTGCTGGCGGGCGTCATGTACCTGATCTTCAGCATCGGCTATGCCGCGATGAGCCGGCACATCTCCAATGCGGGCGCGTTCTATGCGTACATCGCGAACGGGCTCGGACGCCCCGCCGGCGTGGGCGGCGCGTTCGTCGCGATCGTCGCGTACAACGCCGTGCAGATCGCGATCTACTGCATGTTCGGCTTTTTCCTGAACGACAGCATCCAGCGGCACTACGGCGTCGACGTGCCGTGGTGGGCGTTCGCGCTCGCGTGCGCCGTCGCGGTCCACGTCTGCGGCGCGCGACGCATCGAGTTCAGCGGCCGGCTGCTCGGCATGCTGATGATCGGCGAGATCGCGATCGTGATGCTGCTCGATCTCGCGATCGTCGTGCACGGCGCGAGCACCGGCGGCTTCAGCGCGAAACCGTTCAGCCCCGCGCTGGTGTTCGCACCCGGGCTCGGCACCGCGCTCGTGTTCGTGCTCGGCTCGTACATGGGCTTCGAGGCGACGGCGATCTTCTCCGAGGAGGCGCGCGACCCGAAACGTACGATTCCGCGGGCCACCTACCTGGCCGTGATCCTCATCATGGCGTTCTACGCGCTGTCGTCGTGGGCGATCGTCGAGGCGTGGGGCGAGGGGCAGATCGCCGCACAGGCGGGCCGCGATCCGGCCAATCTGTGGTTTGCCGTCAGCGGCCGGCTGCTCGGCGGCATCGCGACGGACGCGATGAACGTGCTGCTCGTCACGAGCCTCTTCGCGGCCATCCTGTCGTTCCACAACACGATCACGCGCTATTTCTACGCGATGGGCCGCGAACGCGTACTGTGGCGCAAGCTCGGTCATACGTGCCCCGTGCATCGTTGCCCGGACGTCGCCGGCAAGGTGCAGACGCTGATCGCGCTCGCGGCCATCGTCGGGTCGGCGGTGTTCCGCCTCGATCCGTTCGCGGTCGTGTTCTCGTGGATGAGTGCGCTGGCCACGATCGGCATCATCGCGGTGCAGATCCTGGTGGCGGCCTCGGTAATCGCGTTCTTCGCGCGCGATCGCCGGGACGCCAGCGTCGTGCACCGCCTGATCGCGCCGCTCGTCAGCGTGATCGCGCTCGGTGCATGCCTCGTGCTGGTCGTGCGCAACCTGTCCGTGCTGAGCGGATCGGATTCGACCTTCGTCGCGATGTTTCCGTATTTCCTCGTCGCCGTCGGCGCGCTCGGCATCCGCGCCGCGCTGCGGCTGAAGCGCAGCGATCCCGACCTGTACCGCGAACTCGGGCGCGCCGCCCAGTAGCCGCTGGCCCGTAGCCGCTGCCCGGACGGTGCCGCGCCGCCCCGTCGTCCCGTTACGCCCTCCCCGGGCATTTCCCGCTGCCGACGCGACTCGCAATGCGTCGCGCCGGCACGGGTATTCCCTATCCCGATCGCACAGCAACGATTGCCGATAGCGGACAAGGCGCGCGATTTCATCGACATACAGTGAAAGCGACGTCGCCGCAGCACGGTGGCAGCCGCCCTCGCCGCCGCCCCGTTCAGCCCGACGATTCGCCCCTGTGAAACATGGACACCATGATGAAAATTCAGAATCTGATCGGCGGCAGGCATTGCGATGCAGCGACCGGCCGCACTTTCGAAAAGCTGGCGCCGGCAACCGGCGACTACGTCGCCGCCGTGCCCGCATCGACCGCCGAGGACGTCGATCGCGCGGTGCGTGCCGCGCACGCCGCGCTGCACGACGACGCGTGGGCCCGCGCCGGCGGCTCGGCCCGCGCCCGCTGGCTCCTTCGGCTCGCGGATCTGGTCGAGCGCAACGGCAATGCGCTGACGGAATTGCTGGCCGTCGAACAGGGACGCCCGCTTGCCGAGATGCGCATGATGGACCTCCCGATGTGCATCGACACGCTGCGCTACTTCGCCGGCTGGGCCGACAAGCTCGAGGGCCGCACGATTCCGACCGACGGCTTCATGGGCCGACCGACGCTCAGCTACACGCGGCGTGCACCGGTGGGCGTGGCCGGTCTGATCATTCCGTGGAACGCGCCGTTGATGATCGCCGTGTGGAAACTCGCGCCGGCGCTCGCGGCCGGCTGCCCCGTGGTCATCAAACCGTCGGAGGACACGCCGCTGGCCGTCGCCCGGCTCGGCGAACTCGTCTGCGAAGCCGGCCTGCCCGCCGGGGTCGTCAACATCGTTCACGGCGTGGGCGCGGAAGTCGGCGCCGCGCTGGTCGCGCATCCGCTCGTGAACAAGATCAGCTTCACCGGCAGCACCGAAGTCGGCCGCGCGATCGCGACCGCGGCAGCGAAGACCTTCAAGCGCGTCACACTCGAACTCGGCGGCAAGGCCGCGCAGATCGTGTTCGCGGACGCCGATCTCGATCGTGCGATTCCGTCGCTGATGGCCGGCATGTTCGCGAACCAGGGCCAGACGTGCGCGGCCGGCTCGCGCGTGCTCGCGCACCGCTCGATCGCGCACGCACTCGAAGAGCGGCTTGCCGAGGCGGCCCGGGCCATCCGTGTCGGCCCGCCGTCGGAGCCCGGCGTGCAGATGGGTGCGCTGATCAACCCGCGTCACCTCGCGCGCGTCCGTGCGCTCGTCGACGGCGCGCTCGCCGAAGGGGCGGTCATGCTCGTCGGCGACGAACAGGTGCCGCCGCGCGGCTGCTTCATGCGACCGACGATCCTGGGCGGCGTTCATCCGGGCATGCGAATCGCCCGCGACGAAGTGTTCGGCCCGGTCGGCATGGTCATGCCGTTCGAGACCGAGGACGAGGCCGTTCGCATCGCCAACGACACGCCGTTCGGCCTCTCCGCTTCGGTGTGGACACAGGATGTCGACACCGCGCACCGCGTCGCCGAGCGGCTCGACGTCGGCGCGGTCGCAATCAATGCATGGAGCCCGATCGACGCACGCCTGCCGTGGGGCGGCACCAAGCAAAGCGGGATCGGGCGCGACCTGTCGAAGGCCGCGCTCGATGCATACCTCGAGGAAAAGATCGTCACCGCAGCCCTGTGACCCGCGGCGCACACCACGTCGCACCCCTCTGTTCAAGCACTTCGTAAGAGAGACGAGAGACACCATGGACTATCAAAAGCGTCAAAAACGATTCTGGCATCCGATGAGCTCGGCCGCCGCCGGCCATACGACCCCCACCGTCGTCATCGCACGCGGCGACGGCAACTACGTGTACGACGTCGACGGCCACCGCATGCTCGACGGCGTCGGCGGACTGTGGAACGTCAACGTCGGCCACAACCGGCCGGAAGTGAAAAGCGCGATCGCGCGGCAGATGGACGAGCTGTCTTACTACCAGACCTTCGACGGCGTCGCCCATCCGCGCGTCTACGACCTGGCCGACCGCCTGTGCGCTATGTTCGCGCAGGAGGACATGCAACGGGTGATGTTCGGCAGCGGCGGGTCCGACGCGATCGAGACCGCGCTCAAGATGGCGCGTCAGTACTGGGTCGCCGCAGGCGAGCCGTCGCGCACGAAATTCCTGTCGCTGCGCAACGGCTATCACGGCGTACACATGGGCGGCACGTCGATCGGCGGCAACGGCGTCTACCATTACAATCACGGCCCGCTGCTGCCCGGCTGCGTACTGCTCGACACGCCGTGGCTCTACCGCAATCCGTGGAACTGCGACGATCCGCAACAGCTCGTCGAGCACTGCATCCGGCAGCTCGAGGAAACGATCGCGTTTCACGGCCCGCAGACCATTGCCGCGTTCGTCGCCGAACCGGTGCAGGGCGCCGGCGGCCTGATCGTCCCGCCGGCCGATTACTGGCCGCGCGTGCGGGCCGTATGCGACCGCAACGGCATCCTGCTGATCGCCGACGAGGTGGTCACCGGCTTCGGCCGCACCGGCAGCCTGCTCGGCAGCCGCGGCTGGGGCGTCGCCGCCGACATCCTGTGCGTCGCCAAGGGCATTTCCGCCGGCTACGTGCCGCTCGGCGCGACACTGTACAACGGCCGGATCGCCGACGCGATCGAACATGGTGCGGGCTTCTCGCACGTGGTCATGCACGGCTATACGTACAGCGGGCATCCGCTCGCTTGCGCGGCGTCGCTTGCCGTGCTCGACATCGTCGAGGCCGAGGATCTGCCCGGTAATGCGGCGCGGGTCGGCCAGCGCCTGCTCGAGCAATTGCTGCCGCTGAAGGCCGACTTCGAGACGGTCGGCGACGTCCGCGGCAAGGGACTGATGCTGGCGCTCGATCTGGTGACCGACAAGGCCAGCCGCACGCCGCTCGATCCGGGACAGGGGTTCGCCGCCCGCGTGGCCGATGCCGCGCGCAGGCGCGGCGTCCTGGTACGGGCGATCGCGAACAAGGTCGTGATGTCGCCGCCGTTGACGCTGCGGCAGGACGAAGCCGACTTCATCGCGGTGACGCTGCGCGAAGCACTGCAGGAATGCTGCGCGGATTCGCTGGCGATCGCCTGAGCGCGCGAAATAGCCTGGCGCACGGGCCTCTCGTCGAAGGTTCGTGCGCATCGCCACCCGGCCTCGGTTCGACGAAGATCGGCGCGAGACGTTGACGATCGGCATCCCGCCTGTCGCAGTGTCGCTTCAAAGGAAGACAAATCAAATGGAACACCAGGCCATTGCATTCACCGTGGAGAAATACCCGCTCGCGCTTCGGCTGCTGCACTGGGTCAGGGCGATCCTGATCGGCGCGCAGCTCTGGACCGGCTGGACGATGGTCCGGCTCGACGACAACCTGCCGGCCAAGTTCGACTGGTACTACCCGACGCACAAGGAGTTCGGCGTGCTCACGCTGCTGGTGGTCGTCACGCAACTGGCGATTCGGTCGATGAAGCCGTTGCCGCCGCTGCCTGCCACCCTGCCGACGCTCGACCGCAAGCTCGCCAAGATCGGCCACTACCTGCTGTACGCGCTGGCGATCGTCGTGCCGCTGATGGGTTATTCGATGTCCAGCACTTTCACGCAGAGCGACGGCGTGCCGTTCTTCTTTTTCCGCGTACCCGAGCTGCTGCCGAAGAACGACCACTGGTTCGAGGCGTTTCAGTGGCTGCACCGGACGCTCGCCTACACGTTGCTCGCGCTCATCGTGCTGCATGTGCTCGGCGCGCTGAAGCACCGCTTCTTCGACCGCAACCCGGAAAACGACGTGCTGCGGCGGATGCTGTAGCTCCGCTACGCGGAACCTCGCGCCAGGCGAGGCGCCGTATTCGGTCCGCTCGATCGCGGCGGACCGATTTTCTTCCCGATTCATATTTCGTTTAACTAACGATAAACGGACCCGCTGCACGCGTCCGGTGCTGACGCACGCCGTCGGAAACCGTGTCGCCACGCGTGGGCCGCCCACACCTGGAGATCGACGATGAAGAAGATGATGGCGGCCGTATCGGCCGCGAGCGCCATGGGTTTCGGCCTGCCGGCCCACGCGCAAAGCACCGTGACGCTGTACGGCCTGATCGACGAAGGCATCAATTTCACGAGCAACGCGGGCGGCAGCACGGCTTACCAGATGATCAGCGGCGATACCGTCGGCAGCAACTGGGGGTTGAAAGGTACCGAAGACCTCGGTGGCGGCCTGAGGGCGCTGTTCCAGCTCGAAAACGGCTTCAACGCGAGTACGGGCGCGCTCGGCGTGACGTCCCGGATGTTCGGCAGGCAGGCTTATGTCGGACTCGATTCCGACCGGTTCGGCACGCTCACGCTCGGCCGCCAATACGACCCCACGCTCGACATGTGGAGCCCGTTCACGGCCACCGGAAACTGGCTCGGCGACTTCGGCGCGCACCCGTACGACAACGACAACGCCGACTGGGACTACCGCATCCAGAACAGCGTCAAATACGTGTCGCCCGCGTATGCCGGCTTCAAGGGCGAAGTGCTCTACGGCCTCTCGAACCAGGCGGGCGGCTTCGCGCGAAACCGCGTCTACAGCGCGGCCGTGCAGTACCAGATGGGCGCGTTCTCCGCCGCCGTCGCCTACCTGAAGGCAAACAACGGCGGCGCGACCGCGGGCGGCGCGCTGTCGAGCGACGACACGGTATTCAGCGGCCGCTCGCAGCAGAACATCGATGCCGGCGCGTCATACAAGTTCAGCGACAAGTTCACGCTCTCCGCCGCGTATTCGCACGTCGACGTGACCAACCCCGAATCGAATCTCTACTTCGCGAACCCGCCTGCGGCAGGCACGCAGAACGCGTGGAAATTCGACAACTTCGAGGTCAACGGCCAGTATTTCTTCCGGCCTGACTTCTGGCTCGGTGCCGCCTATGCATTCACGCATGCGCATGTCGCCACGACGGCCGGCGACGCATCGCCGAGTTGGCACCAGCTGTCGATGATGCTCGACTACGACCTCAGCAAGCGGACCTCGACCTACCTCCAGGCTGCATACCAGCATGCAACCGGCAACACCGGCACCGACTTCGACTATGCGCACGTGCTCGGCACGGCCGGGCAGTCGTCGGGCCGCAACCAGCTGGCGCTGCGGATCGGGATGATGCATCGGTTCTGAGCGCGGCGACCCGCGGGCCGGGTTGCCGCACGCGGCAACCCGTGCTTTCCCGTGCGGTCAGAACTGATGCCGCACCCCGACGCGCACCGCGGTCTGCGACGCGCCTGCCGCCGCTGCGCCGAGCGCGGCCTCGACCTGGGCACCGTAAGCACTGTCGTGCCCGCGCGCGACCACCGCGTACAGCCCCGTGCGCTTCGACAGCGAATAGTCGGCGCTCAGCGTGATCTGGTTGGCCGAGCCGATGTCCCCGCCGCGCTGCTGGTACTGGAAACCGCCGCCGAGCTGCAACGAGGGCGTGACCGAATAGGTCAACCCGGCGTCGTAGGTGGTGGCGCGCAACGGCGCGGCGGCGCTGATCCGTACGTCCGACACCATGCCGAAGACGCGGAACGGCCCGACGTTGTAGCCGGCCCCGCCCGAGAAGTTGCGCAGATTGCCGCCGGCAGCCACGTCGTGCTGGCCGAAATAGGCGAGCGCTGCGCTGAACGCGCCTTGCGTGTAGGACAGCATCGCGCTTTGCACGCTGCTGCGCGCGACCGTGCCGGGTACGTTGCCGAACCCCCACATGCCGCCGAACGCGACACCGCCGAACGTCGGACTCACGTACTTCACCGCGTTGTTCACCTGCACACCCCACACGCGGTTGTCGAGCGCGCCGCCCGCCGACGCGTTCGCCGGCAAGCCCCACGCGAGCAGCCCGGCCGGCGTGTTCGCGCCGATCGCGAACGACGGCATGAGATCGCCGACGAAATCGAACTGCCGCCCGAGCGTCACGGTGCCCCAGTCGCCGCCGAGCCCGACGTACGCTTGCGAACTGAACGCGGAGCCCGGCACGGTCAACGTGCCGTCCGATGTCTGGAACTGGCTTTCGAGCCGGAATACCGCGAAGTTGCCGCCGCCGAGGTCTTCCCTGCCCGTCAGGCCCCACACGTCGTTGCGCGACACGCCCGCCTGGAGCGCGAGCTGGCGGCCGCCGCGCGGCGCGGAAGCGACGTCGCTCGTATAGGTGATGCCGGTGTCGAGCGAACCGTAGAGCGTCACGCTCGACTGCGCGAACACCGGCGAAACCGCACCGCAGCCGCACAGCGCCACCATCTTCAACCACGTTCCCATCTTCTTCTCCTCATCGAATATTCATGCATCGCGTCCGCGAACCGGATCGCACGCAGGCCGTGTCGGGTTGCGTTATCTACATCGTCAACATAGGATTCCATATTGATTCGATGCGACGCGATCACGGGACGATCAGCGGCATGTGTCGCGCGCCTTCCTTGATGCGGGTCCGGTTGCCGCCGCCACGACTTAAGTTAGACTACGGCCCTGCCGTCGCCGATGTGTCGCGTCACCCGCGACCGCGGCGCGAGCCGTTTCCGATTCTCCCGTTCCATTGCCGCAAGCCGCCTGATTTCCGGATCACGTCATGTCGAGCCTCACCAAAATGCTGTCCATCCTCGACGTCTTCTCTTCGTCCGCGACGTCGATGACCGCCGAGGAAATCGCCGAACACATGGGCTTTTCACGCACCACGTGTTATCGCTACGTGAAGGAACTGGCTTCCGTCGGCCTGCTCGTCGGCACCAACGGCCGCTATACGCTGGGCCCGCGCATCATCCATCTCGACTACAACATGCGGCAGTCGGACCCGACGCTCACCGCCGCGAAGCCCGTCATCCAGAAACTGGTCCAGGTCACCGGCGGCGATGCGCTCGTGTCGACGCTGTTCGACGAACAGATCATCAACGTCATGCACGAAACCGGTGCCGAAAACCTGCAGCTCGGTTTCGGCCGCGGCCGCATCATGCCGCTGTTCCAGGGCGCATCGTCGAAAGTGATCGTGGCCGCGATGTCGCGCGCGCGCCTGAAACGGCTGCACGAACGGCACAACGCCGCGTTCGGCGAGTTCGCGGCCGACTGGACACAGTTCTGGCGGCACTGCCAGCAGATCGTCGAGACCGGCTACTGGATCTCGCGCGGCGAACTCGACGCCGGTTTCGTCGGCATCGCCGCCCCGATCCGCACCGCCAGCAGCGGCGAGATCAACAGCAGCCTGTCGCTGGTCTTTCGCGCCGAGCACTTCGCGCTGTTCGACGAGCACGTGCTCGGCAAGCTGCTGATCGACGCCACCGCGCAGATCGGCGAAGCCACCTGAAGGCTGGCGCGACGTCGCGCGCGGGCACCGGCGCGCGCACCGTCAGTTCAGTTGCGTGATGAATTTGGTGACCAGATAACCGTCGAAGGTCTCGGTGCCTCCCTCGCTGCCGAAGCCGCTGTCCTTCACGCCGCCGAACGGGATCTCCGCCGGCCCCATGCCGAAGTGATTGATGTTGACCATGCCGGCCTCGAGCGCGCGGCCAATCCGGTGCGCGTTGCGTGCCGATGTCGTGAATGCATACGACGCCAGGCCGAACGGCAAACGATTGGCTTCGGCGAGCGCATCGTCGAGTGCATCGAACGGCACGATCCCGACGATCGGGCCGAACGGCTCGTCATTCATCAGGCGCGCCTCGCGCGGCGGTGCCACGACGACCGTCGGCGCGAAGTAATGGCCGGCCCCCGGCAAACGCGTGCCGCCCGCGACGATCGCCGCGCCGTTCGCCTTCGCGTCGGCGACGAACGCGTCGATCTCCGACACGCGCCGCGCATGCGCGAGCGGCCCCATCGTGACGCCCTCCTCCAGTCCGTAGCCGACGCGGATCTTGCCGACCGCTTCCAGATACGCGGCAACGAAGCGATCGAACACCGCGCGTTGCACGAAGAACCGCGTCGGCGACACGCACACCTGCCCGGCATTGCGAAACTTGTACGCGGCCAGCATCGCCGCGGCGCGCTCGATCTCGGCATCCGCGCAGACGATCACCGGCGCGTGTCCGCCCAGCTCCATCGTCATGCGCTTCATGTGCGCCGCGGCGAGCGCCGCCAGCCGCTTGCCGACCGGCACCGAACCGGTGAACGAGATCTTGCGCACCTGCGGCGCCTCGATCAGTTGCGTCGACACGTCGCCCGGCACACCCCACACGATGTTCAGGCAGCCCGGCGGCAACCCCGCATCGTGGAAGAGGTGCGCGAGCGCGACGAGCGCGCTCGGCGATTCCTCGGGCCCTTTCAGCACCAGCGTGCACCCCGACGCAAGCGCGGCCGCGATCTTGTGCATCGCCTGGCTGAACGGGAAATTCCACGGCGAAAACGCCGCGCACACGCCGATCGGCTCCCGCAACACCGTCTGCATCACATCCGGCGAACGCGCCGGCACGACGCGGCCGTAGGTGCGACGCCCCTCCTCCGCGTGCCATTCGAGCTGTTCCGCGGACGACATGACCTCCGCGACCGCCTCGCGAAGCGGCTTGCCCTGGTCCATCGTGATATGGCGGCCGATGGACTCGGCGCGCTCGCGCACGAGCGAGGCGGCGCGCCGCAGGATGTCCGAGCGCACGAGCGGCGACTCGCGGCGCCATGTCGCGAACGCACGATGCGCGGCATGCACGGCGGCGTCGATATCGGCCCGCGTCGCATGCGGCAGGTCGCCGAGCACGCGGCCGTTGCCCGGATCGAAGACGGGCTGCGTGCGCCGGCCGTCGGCCGGCAGGAACCGTCCGTCGACATACAGACGAAGCGGCGGGTAATCGACGCACGCATCAGGCACCATGCGCGAAGTCAGCGGCGTAAACGGAATCAAGACGGAACCCTCGGTTGAAAGTGCGCGGTTGGCGTGGACGGCGCGACGGCCGCTTCACGCCGCCTGTTGCGGCGCATGCAGCAAGCCGCCGATTTCCTGCCGGAGAATCTGGTTTTCCTGCCTGACGAGCAGATGCCGGACCTTGCCGCGAAAGCTCCCGAACTCGGGATCGGCCATCAGCGCGGCACGCCGCCGCGCACGCGTGTCGAGCGAATCGAATGCCCACAGATAGACGAGCTGGTTCAGCGGCCCGACTTCCGTCGCGAAACAGCCGATCATCGTGCCGAGCACCCGCTCCTGCGCGGCGCGTCCGCATTCCGCATACAGCCGCAGATATTCGGCGACGCCGCCCGGCACCAGCGTATAGGTGCGTTGCTCAACAAACATGCGCTTCCTCCCGTTGTCGTGGCGCGAACGCCTGAAAGGCCGCGGTCGCGCGGGCCATCCCCACGGCGTCCGTCTGCGCCGCCACGTAGCGATCGGGGCGCACCACCACGAGCGGGCCGGCATGCCGGTCGAACCACGCCGCCAGCGCGTTGTCGACGTCCTCGACGCAGGCGCTGCCGTGCACGCTGGTCACGCGCCGGGCGCGACTCGTCCCGCTGCGCGAACGGCTCACCTGCACGAACACCGCGCCGAGCGACGTCCAGTACGCGCGATCGTCGTCGCTCAGGCACGCTTGCGGATCGCACTGCCAGCCGACGATCGAGAACCACGGACCCAGCACGTCGTCGAGTTTGCGGCGCACGCCATCGGCCGTTTCGACATCGGGCTGCACGATCATCCTGCCGATCGCATCCGATCCGCCGGGCAGCACGATGCCGCGCGTGTAGCTCGGCATCGGCTTGAACCGCATCTGCAGGATGTAGTCCTTCAGTCCCGGCGCAAAGCGGACTAGCCCGAGAACGCGATCGCGCACAAACGCGACGAGCCGGTTGGTCGGCATCAGCATCGCGCCGAAGGTGTCCGCGAGGTCGATCATCGCCTTCGCGTGATCGCGCCGCTCGGATTCGTACGTCGAGATCACGCCGGGATGCAATGCGCCACGGACGATGCCCGCCAGCTTCCACGCGAGGTTGCCCACGTCGCGCAGGCCCGCGTTCAGGCCCTGGCCGATCCAAGGCGGGCTGAGGTGCGCGGCATCGCCGACGAACGCCACGCGACCGACAACGAAACGCTCGGCCACCCGCGAATGGTGCGTGTAGGTTCGCGCGCGCACGATCTCGACGCGATCGATGTCGTCGACGTACGGCGCGATCAGCGCGCGAATCGAGTCGGGCTGGGCGATCGCCGCTTCGTCCTCGTGCGGAAACACGAGAAACTCCCAGCGCCGGAAATCGAACGGCAGATAGATGCAGACGTTCGGGCGGCGCGGGTCGCAGTTCAGCGCCGTGCAAGGCTGGTCGAGGCCGGCGTTCTTCACATCGACCACGACCCACTTGATCGGATGCGTCGTGCCGGCGAGCGTGACGCCGAGCAGCTCGCGCATCGGACTGCGTCCGCCGTCGGCCGCGACCACGTAGTCGGCCTGGAGCGCATACTGCCGGCCGTCCGCGCGGCGCACCTGCAACGTGACGCCTCCATCGTCCTGTTCCACATCCACCACTTCCTCGCTGGTTCGCAGCGACACGTGCGGATAGCGGGCCAGCCCGGCACGCAGCGTTCGTTCGGCCAGTTGCTGCATGAAGATGTTGCGCCGCCACCAGCCGAATTCGCGGATCGACGGGCGGATATCGGCAAAGCATTCACCGTTCGCCTTGAACATGCGCAGCGGCACGTTCTGGATGATGTCGCGGCTCAGTTCGTCGGCGAGCCCCGCTGTCTGAAACATCCGCAACGCTTCGTCGTCGATGCCGACCGCGCGCGGAAATTCGACGACGTCCGCCGCCTTCTCGACGATCACCGTCGCGATGCCGTAGAGGCCGAGCAGATTCGCCATCGCCACGCCGTTCGGCCCGGCGCCGACGATCGCGACCGATGTCCGCTCCGGATTGTTCGCCTTCATGCGTCGGCTCCCGTCCGCCATGCCGGATCGTCGAGACGATCGAGCCAGGTGCGCAATGCGTGGTTGAACGCGGCGGGCTGATCGTCATGCACGTAGTGCGTCGCGCCCGGAATATCGAGCCAGTCGATGCCGGCGCTGGCCGCCATTTCGGCCGCCACTTCCGCGGCCAGGAAATCCGATTCGCCGCCGCGCAACAGCAGCGTCGGCACCTGCAGGTTGAGAACCAGCGGCCACAGATGGACGAGCTGCTCCGGCGTCGCGGCCAGCCGGGCCGCCGCGATCCCGGCGGCGTCGTGCCGCCACACGATCCGTCCGTGCGCGTCCTCCTTCAGCGAGTGCGCGACGCGCGAATCGAGCGCGGATTCCGCGATGTTCGGCCGCTGATGCCGCCAGAATGCGCGCGCGTCGTCCCACGACGCGAACGCGTCCGGCGTTTCCTTCAGCTCGCGCTTGATGCGCTCGGAACCTTGCGAGCCGGCCGACGCGCCCGGGCCCATGTCCTCGGTCACGAGACCGGCAAGCCGGTCCGGATTCGATGCCGCGTAGACGAACGCATTGGCGCCGCCCATCGAATGCCCGGCCAGCACGAATCGTCGCAGGTCGAGCGCGCGTACCAGCGCATCGAGATCGCGCACGTAGGCCGCCGCGTAATAGTCCCGCCGCGGATCCCAGTCGCTCAGCCCGCGCCCGCGCTGATCGAGCGCGACGACCCGGTAGCGATCGGCCAGCGCGTCGGCAACGGGCTCCCACGTCCGCGCGTAGCTGCGCAAGCCGTGCAGCATCACCACGGCCGGCGCATCGTCGCGACCCCAGCTCACGTAGTGCAGCCGCAACCCGTCGCTCTCGACCCATCCATCCTTGACGGACACCGTATTCATCATTCGCTCTCCGGCAGCCCCTGCTTTCAGACCAGGCCGTCGCGGCCGACGATCTCGCTCGCCTTCAGCCCGCCGAGCCGCGCATGCAGGCGGCCGCGCGTCGCGAACGCGAAGATCACCAGCACTTCGTCGTCGTTGGGCGCGTCGGGAAACAGGCACGTCACCGTGTCGTAGTGCGAGCGCACGTAGAGCGCATCCTTGTGCGCGAGCGGCACGTCGATCACCGTGTTGATCGGGCCGCGCTTGCCGCTCGACGGCACCCACGATTTGCCGCCGCCCAATGCCGCACGGATCGGCTCCGCGAAGATCGACGTGAGGAACGCGTTGCCGTGTTCGTATTCGCCGGCCGAGCCGACCAGGCACGCCTTGCCGTAGCTCTCGATCGCGCGGCCTGCCGCGAGCGACTCGATGCGTCGCGCGAATTCCTGCCCGAGCGCCGGCGACGGGCGTACGAGATCGTCAAGATTTTCGCTGTACCGCCCCGCATACGGGTTGTGCACGGCCGCGGCGATCACGATCTTGCGCAGCGGCTCGCCGTCCGCGAGCTGGCCGGTCTCGTTCGCGAGCGAATCCTCGATCTGCGTATACCACTTGCGGATATGAAAGCCCTCGAAATTGGCGATCTTGCTCATCAGTAATCCTCTATAAAGTATCGATGGTGTCGGAATGGACGGCGGGCACGTCAGTCGAACAGCGGCTCGAGCTGAAAGGGATCGCTGGGCGCGTTGTACCGGTGCAGCACGCGCTTGCCTTCCTCGTCGTCCGTGACGGTTTCGCAAAAGAATTCGAGCCGGTTGCCGTCCGGGTCCGAAAAATACACGCCGATTCCGACCTTGTGATCGGTGATCTTCACGATCGGCACGTCGCGACGGATCAGCATCCCGTACAGCCGGCGCAGCTCGGTCAGGCCGCCCGCGATTTCGAGGCCGTAGTGCTGCAGGCCGATCGTGCCGAGTTCCGCATCGGACGCCGCGCGAATCAGCGCGATGTCATGGTGTTTCTGGCCGAACGACATGAACACCCACTGCTCGCCGCGAGCGGTTTCCGTCATGCCGAGCACGTCGGCGTACCAGATGCTCGAGCGCACCGGATCGCGCACGAACAGCGACAGGTGCGTGCGCTGCACACGCGGTACCGGCAGCGGCAGCCCGCTTTCGTTCGCGTGCGCCGCCCGTTGCTGGAGGTCAGGCTGGGTCATCACTTGCTCCGCTCAATGCGTCGACTGCGCGTGGGCGACGAGCGGCGCTTCGAACGGCGTCCACGCCACGGCCGTGATCTCGCTGAATTCGCGCCATTCCTTGGTCCAGCTCCGGCCGCCGTCGTGCGAACGGAACAGGTGCCCGTACTTGGTCCCCGCATAGACGAGCCCGGGCCGCGCCGCATGGACGCCGAATGCCCAGAACGTCGAATTCGGCGGCGTGTGCAGATCCGTCTCGTGCCATGCGCGGCCGCGATCGGGCGAGCGGTAGATACGGCTGCGCGTGCCCGGCGTGCCGTCGCCGATCGCCATCAGCAGGTCGCCGCCGGGTGCCGCCAGCGGGACGACCGTGCGCGTGTAGTACAGCCCGTCGAAGCGGTCGCGCGACAGCTTGCCGTCCCAGGTCAGGCCGTCGTCGTCGCTCACGTGCACCGCGTTCACCGTCAGCAACACCGTGGTCTTCGGCTGGTGCGGCCCGGCGGGCAGCACGGCGATCGCATGAATGTCGCTGTTGCGGATCGCCGTGCCGGGGCCGTCCACGCGCGTCCAGGTCGCACCGGCGTCGCGGCTGCGCCATGCGCCGCCTTCCTCCACGCCGTACCACACGTTGCGGCTGTCTTCCGGGTCCACGCAGATCGTCAGCAGCCGCGGACGATTGACGCCCGAACAGAACTCCGGAAACTCGGGAGCCGTTCGCGCCCAGGTCAGCCCCGCGTCGCTCGACTTGTAAAGCGCGGCACGCGACGGCGCGCCGGTGCCCGCATACAGCACGGCCGGATTCGCAGGATCGATCGCGATGGACCAGACTGTCTGCCCGTTCAGCAGGTTCTCGGGGCGAAACCAGTGCGCGCCGCCATCCTCGCTGATGCACAGCCCCGAATCGGCGCCGGCATACACGCGCGACGGCGTAGCGGGATCCACCGCGAGCGCGCGCACGATGCCGTCGAACTCGATGGGCTCGTCCAGCCCGAGGCGATGCCAGGTCTTGCCGTCGTCGTTCGAGCGCAGGATGCCTTGTCCCGCGGTGGCGACCAGTACGGTTGCGGTCATGCGATGCTCCTTGTGTCAGAGAAAAATGCCGCGCGTGAGCCCACCGTCGCAGCCGATCGACTCGCCGGTGATCGAGCCGGACTTCGGTGACGCGAGAAACGCCACGATCCATCCCATTTCTTCCGGCTGCAGCACGCGCCGGATCGGCGTGACCTTCACGTAGTTGGCCTCGACCTCCGCGGCCGTCAGCCCCTGCTTCTGCGCTTCCTTCTCGTAGAGCTCGTGAATGTGCGGCGTCTCGACGACGCCCGGGTGAATCGTGTTGACCGTGATGCCGAATGGGCCGAGCTGGTCGGACAGCGTCTTGGTCAGGTGCACGATCGCGACGTTGCGCATGCCGGACAACTGCTTGCTGCCGCGGCCGGTGAGCCCGCCGATATTGACGATCCGGCCGAAACCATGGCGCCGCATGTAGGGCGCGGCCGCCTTCGCGCAACGCAGGTAGCCGACGACCTTGATGTCGATGTCCTGGAGCAGCCCCTGCGGATCCGCGTGCTCCAGCTCCGCGCGCACGAGGCCGCCCGGATGCGCAGCGCCGTTCAGCAGGATGTCGAGCCGGCCGAAACGTTCGACGCTCGCCGCCATCGCTGCTTCGATGGACGCCATGTCGGTCGTGTCGAGCGTGACGGGCAGGATCGCGCCGGCCGCGTCGCCCAGCGGCGCGAGCGTCGCGCGAATCTCGGCGGCGGCGGCCTCGAGGTGTTCGAGGCGTCGCGCGGCAATGGCGACGTTGACGCCTTCGCGGGCCAGTTCGAGCGCGACCGCCTTGCCGATGCCCATGCTGCCGCCGGTGATGAATGCGGCTTTTCCGTGGAGTTGCAGGTCCATAACGATGAAAGATCAGAGTCGGGATTAAAGAAGTCAGCGGGTAGCGCGATCAGGGCAGGCACATTTCGATGAGCCGCGGCCCGTCGGAGTGCGCGAGCGCGACGTCGAGCGCCTGGGACAGCGCCTGTACGGTATTCGCGCGCTCGGCCGGTACGCCGTAGCCGCGCGACAGCGCGAGCCAGTCGATCGGCGGATCGTCGAGCAGGGTCAGGCGGCTCGCGTGCGGCATGTCGGCCGGCAGGCCGCCGCGTGCGAGCTCGGTCTGCAGGATGCCGTAGCGCCGGTTCGAGGCGATCAGCATGACGATCGGCAGACGCTCGCGCGCCATCGTCCACAATGACTGGATCGTGTACTGCGCGCTGCCGTCGGACTGCAGCGCGAACACGCGGCGCTCAGGGCACGCGACGGCGGCGCCGAGCGCCACCGGCAAGCCCTGGCCGATCGCGCCGCCCGTGTTCGTGAGGATCGTGTGACGGCGCGCGCGCGCCGACGCGGTCACGAACGGATAACCGCACGTGCCGCCCTCGATCGACACGATCGCGTCGTCGGGCAGCGCATTCGCCAGCACGCGGCCGACGGTCTGCGGCGTCAGCGGCCCGTCCTCCACGCGCCAGCGTTCGATAGGCACCCCATCGTCGTTCGTTGCCGCGCCGATGCGATCGGCCAGCGCCTCCAGCGCGTCGTCCGCCGCATCGCCTGGTGTTGCCAGCGTCACGATGTCCTCGGGCCGCGCGAGTTCGCCCGGAATGCCCTCGTAGCCGAAGTAGGTGACGGGCGCGAGCGCGCCGGCGAGCACCACGCGCCGACCGGCCAGCGCGGCGAGCGCCGGTTCGGGGAAATAAGGCAGGCGGTCGATGTCCGGCAGACCGCCGCCGCGCTCCGCCCGCGCAGGAAAAGTCTCGCTGAAGCAGGTCGCACCGGTGGCCGCCGCGATGCGCGCCGCCGCACGCTGCCCACGCGCCGACAGCGCGCGGGCGCCCATCAGCAGGACAGCGCGATGACCGCTGAGCAGCAGGTCGGCCACCTGTTCGACCCGAGCGGCATCGAACGTCACCGCAGCCGGGCGCACGATGGCGGGCCACGCCGCACTGCGCACCCGGGCCGACTGGAGATCGACTGGAAGCACGAGCGTCGCGACGCCACGCCGCGTGCCCATCGCGGCGGAAATCGCGTCGGCCGTATCCGTCGCGAGGTCGGCGTCGCGCGCCACGCTGCGATACCACACCGACACCGGACGGGCGAGCGATTCGATGTCCGACGTCAGCGGTGCGTCGTACTTCAGATGCTCGCGCGTGTGATCGCCGACGATGTTCAGGATCGGCGTGCGGGCGCGGCGCGCATTGTGCAGGTTGGCAATGCCGTTCGCGTGGCCGGGGCCGAGATGCAGCAGCGTCATCGCGGGCTTGCCGGTCATGCGGCCATAGCCGTCCGCGGCGCCCGTGCACACGCCCTCGAACAGCCCGAGGATCGAGCGCATGCCCGCCACGGTATCGAGCGCACCGACGAACGGCATCTCGGTCGTGCCTGGATTGGCAAAACAGACGTCGACACCGGCGTCGCGCGCCGTGGTGAGCACGACGCTCGCCCCGCTTCTTGCTTCGGTATCGCTGCCCAACTGTGGGATGTTCATGCGGCTGCTCGACGGGTTTGGCTAAGGTGTTTTTACTGTAATCCCTAATTACGGGATTTGTCAAACACAACTGCGCCCTTCCTCGTCAGAAGAAGAACGGGAAATTCCAGAAAATTTCCGGATTTCGTGGGGATACACCCTACTGAAAATACAACGCAGTGTTTTGCATTTACCACAATTCGGGATTTGACCAAAAATGGAGGGGGGTATGCAGCAAGTCGGCGCCCGTGCCGCGCACCGCGACAAACCTGCTCGAGAGCGCCGACGGTCATGGCCAGTACGCGCTGGACTCGCTCGGGTTCGGCACGAATTCGAAAGCGCTCGTTGGCTGTCCAGGGGTCGCTTTTGTCAGTCGGTCAAGAATCGCCTGAAGGGCGTGACGACGAGCCGGCTTCAGTCGGCGCTGAGCCCGCGACTCTGGATCGTGTACCGCGTGAACCGCGGCGCACTCGATTCAGAGAAAGGAGGCGGCTGCGAAGCCGATGTGAAATGGACCGGCACGCGGTAGCTCGCGACCGTGGCGACAGATGCCACCGACCGTCGTGCCGACCAGCCGGTTGGTGCGCAGGCCGGCCGCATAACGAGAGTTCATCCGCTCCTGCAACTGCCGCGACGACCAGCGCTCCAGGCGACAGAGTTCGATGTAGAAGTCGCGCTTGAGCGGGTCGTCGACGTACATCAACATCTTCAGATGGGTCCAGCTCAATTCTCTCCGCAGGGCGGAGAGAATTCAGCCACCGGCCCGCCGAGGCCCTCGCCTGTCACCGCGCTAAATGTGCGCGCGCAATTGAGCTTCGGCACCGCCAGAGACAAAGCCACCCCTCCAGTCGCCCCGCCCAGATCGAAGAACCTCCAGGCCCGCGTGCGACGCAATGCCCAATGAACCCGCCCACCGACACGTCGTCGCCCGCGCCAGAATTACAGGGGTGCCGAGACGGTGGCGGCAGCGTTTTTCGATCGCCACGGCGGGGGGCGCTCAATGCCCTTCGGACACGATGTCTCGCACGCGGAGGCTCCGCCTAAGTCCCGAAATGAAGGAGAACCTGGCCCTTACTATGTTCCCCTTCATTCCGCCGGATCCTGCCTCGAAATGGACCACTTCGGCGGAGCGCATCGCGCACGTCTTTCACTGCACAACCGCGCACGTCCTAACTCGCCCCTGAAATTGCTACGAAGAAAACTGTCAAACTTCCGCGTCCACACGCGCACCACACGTCGGTCGCGCTAGCTTGCAAACTCATCCGTCTATCAACGCGCATCGCACGTTCGGCGTGATGCATGACCGCAGTCAAACAACGGCCGTGTCCCTGTCCGATTCGACCGGCCAGCCAAACTCCGGATTCGCCGCGCCTCTCGACGAACACTAAAATGACACTAAAAATCGCGGCACGAACAGGCGCCCGGTAGACATTGGCTGCTCCCCCCGCTCGAAAGCCCTTGCCAGCCGGGCTTCGACAGATTCCAGCCCCCCAACCCAACACCCCAGACTTCACGATTCGTTTAACTTTCCGTGAGGACTTCGACACCGGCCGCTGACTACGATGGGCGCATGTTTTCAGGACCTGCTGCCAGGAGCCCATCATGCCCACCCGCAGACATCTGCTGTTCGCCGGCGCCACCGGCCTCGCCGCGCTTGCGACCCTGTCGTCCGTCGGCCGCCGCGCGCTGGTCGGCCGCGCGTTCGCCGCGCCGCCGGCCACCCCGCAGACGGCCGCGCCTTTCGAGGTCACCCTCAGCGACGCCGAATGGCATCGCCGGCTCACGCCCGCCCAGTACACGGTCCTGCGCGAAGCCGGCACCGAGCGCCCGTACACCAGCCCGCTGAACGACGAGCACCGGCACGGCACGTTCGCGTGCGCCGGCTGCGACCTCGCGCTGTTCTCGTCGGCCACCAAGTTCGACAGCCATACAGGCTGGCCGAGCTTCTGGAAACCGCTCGACCACGCGGTCGCCACCCGCACCGACGCGTCGTTCGGGATGATCCGCACCGAAGTGCACTGCCGCCGCTGCGGCGGCCATCTCGGCCACGTGTTCGACGACGGCCCGCCGCCGACCGGCCTGCGCTACTGCATGAACGGCCTCGCCCTCGCCTTCCACCCCGCCACCGCCTGATCCGGCCCCACGCCTGATCGACTGGAGAACGCACCATGCTGCTCATCGTCCTTGCCTATCTCGGCGGCGTGCTCACGATCCTGAGCCCGTGCATCCTGCCCGTGCTGCCGTTCGTGTTCGCGCGCGCCGACCAGCCGTTCGTGCGCACCGGCCTGCCGCTGCTGGCCGGCATGGCCCTCACGTTCGCCGTCGTCGCGACGCTCGCGGCCGTCGGCGGCGGCTGGGTCGCGCAAGCCAACCAGGCCGGCCGCTGGGTCGCCATCGTGCTGCTCGCGGTGTTCGGCCTGACGCTGCTGATGCCGCGTCTCGCGGAGCACCTGACGCGACCGCTCGTCGCCGCCGGCAACCGGCTCACCGGCTTCGCGCAACGCGACGGCCGGCCGGCCGGCCCCGCATCGTCGCTGCTGCTCGGCGTCGCGACCGGCCTGCTGTGGGCGCCGTGCGCGGGCCCGATCCTCGGGCTCGTGCTGACCGGCGCCGCGCTGCGCGGCGCAAGCGTCGGCACGACGCTGCTGCTGGTCGCGTATGCGGCCGGCGCGGCGACGTCGCTCGGCGTCGCGCTGGTGATCGGCGGCAAGGTGTTCGCCGCGATGAAGCGCTCGCTCGGCGCCGGCGAATGGATCAAGCGCGGAATCGGCGCGGCGCTGCTGGCCGGCGTCGGCGCGATCGCGCTCGGCCTCGATACGGGCGCGCTCGCACAACTGTCGACCGTCACGACGGGCGGACTCGAAACGAAGCTCGTCGACCGGCTCGGCGGGCGTGCCAACGGCACGCCGGCGGCAATGGCACCGGCCGGCGGTTCGGCGGAAAACGTGGCAGAACACGCGGCGGACGGCTCGGCCAACGGTGTCGCGAACGGTGCCGGCGGCGCGATGATGGCCGCGACAGCCGATGCCGCGCAGGCCGGCGGCGCGATGATGCGCGTGGTGGACGCGACGCATGCGCCGGCCGCGCTGCCCGTCGAAGGCACGCTGCCGTCGCTCGACGGCGCGGTGCAGTGGCTGAACTCGCCGCCGCTGACGGCGGCCGGCCTGCGCGGCAAGGTGGTGCTGGTCGATTTCTGGACCTATTCGTGCATCAACTGCCTGCGCACGCTGCCGTACACGACCGCGTGGGCGCGCAAGTATGCGCCGTACGGGCTCGTCGTGATCGGTGTGCACGCACCCGAATTCGCGTTCGAACGCGACATCGGCAACGTGAAGAAGGCCGTGCACGACCTCGGCATCGACTTCCCGGTCGCGATCGACAACCGCTTCGCGATCTGGCGCGCATTCAACAACGAATACTGGCCCGCCCACTACTTCGTCGACGCGCAGGGCCGCGTGCGCCGTCACCACTTCGGCGAAGGCGAGTACGCGGAGTCGGAGCGTGCGATCCAGTCGCTGCTCGCCGAGGCAGGCCATCCGGAAGCGCTGAACGTGCCGCTCGGGCTCGCCGGCGCGCCCGCGAAGGGTGCGCTCGCGGCGGCCGACAGCGCGGACGTCCGCTCGCCCGAGACCTATGTCGGCTACGCACGCGCCGAGGATTTCGTGTCGCCCGGCGGCGTGGTGCGGGATGCGGCGTATCACTATGCCGAGCCGGCCCGTCCCGATCTGAACGACTGGGGCCTCGCCGGCATGTGGCGGGTCGGCGCCGAACGCGCGACGCTCGCGGCACCCGCCGGCCGCATCGTCTACCGCTTCCATGCGCGCGACTTGCACCTGGTGCTCGGCCCCGGCGAGGACGGCAAGCCGGTGCGCTTTCGCGTGACGCTTGACGGCGCGGCCCCCGGCGCCGCGCACGGCAGCGACGTCGATGCGCAAGGCTACGGCACCGTGACCGGGCAACGCCTGTACCAGCTGGTCCGGCAACCCGGCGCGATCGCCGATCGCACGTTCTCGATCGAGTTTCTCGATCCCGGCGTGAATGCCTATGCGTTCACGTTCGGCTGATCCCGGCCGGGGCGGCGCACCGGCGCCGCGTCCGGGCCACGCTTTCCATTCCGCCTTCCGAAGGAGCACACCGTGAACACCATCTCCCCCCGCGGTTCCGCGCCGCAACGGCGCACGGCGATGCTGCGCCGCATCGGCGCCATCGCCGTCGCGGCGCTCGCCGTGTTCGGCTACCAGCGCATCGTCAACTCCGCCGAGCCGATGCGCACCGTCCCCGCGCCCACGCTCGACGAAACGCCCGGCGCATCGCACGACGAGACGGCCGTGCTGGCCGGCGGCTGCTTCTGGGGCGTGCAGGGCGTATTCGAGCACGTGAAGGGCGTGAAGCAGGTCACGGCCGGCTATGCGGGCGGTGCGTCCGAAACCGCGCACTATGCGCTCGTCGGCTCGGGGCTGACCGGGCATGCGGAATCGGTTCGCATCGTCTACGACCCGACCCAGATCACCTACGGCCGGCTTCTGCAGGTGTTCTTCTCGGTCGCGCACGATCCGACCGAGCTCAACCGGCAGGGCCCCGACGAAGGGTCGCAATACCGGTCGGCGATCTTCCCGACCACCGCGCAGCAACGCGCGGTCGCGAGCGCGTATATCGCGCAGCTCGGCACCGCGCACGTGTTTCCCACGCCGGTCGTCACGCGTGTCGAGGACTACAAGGGGTTCTACCCGGCCGAGGCCTACCACCAGAACTACCTCGAGCTGCACCCCGACGCGCCGTACATCGCGTACAACGACATGCCGAAGATCGCCGGGTTGAAGCAGTACTTTCCGGCGCTGTACCGCACCGACGCGGTGCTGTGGCGCGATGCACGCTCGTGACCGCCACGCGGTCACGCGGCCGCGTGACGGGGTGACGGGTTGACCGGGTAACGCCCGCCGCGCGGCCGAAGCCCGTGCGGCCACGCACGGCCGGCGCGAGCCGCCCGCGATCCGGTTTGCGCTGCATCAACGAAGCCGCGGCCGCCGTGCCGGGGCAAACCCGCATCGCGTCCGCCGCGACCGGCAACTTCGCGTAGACTTCTCCAGATCCCCGCCGCATCTTGCGGCGCCCGGAATTCCAGTCCAGCCCGGAGACGTCACGCATGCGAGCAGTGCCCTTCCCTGACAGCGGCACCCTTGGAGAACCCTCTTCCGGCGCGGCCGTGCGCGACTTGCGCCGCGTGCCGATTCATCCCGATCACTGGTACCCGCTCGCGTGGTCGCGCGAGCTGAAACGCGGCAAGACGCTCGGTGTGCGCTTCGCCGGCGATCCGATCGTGCTCGTGCGCACCGAATCCGGCGCCGTGTACGCGCTCGAGGATCGTTGCGCGCACCGCCAGGTGCCGCTGCACGCGGGCGTCGTGAGCGGCGAGACGCTGCGCTGCTGTTATCACGGCTGGACCTACGCGTGCGACAGCGGCCGCTGCGTCGACGTGCCGTACCTCGGCCGCGAGCGCCTGCCCAACGGCGTGCGCGCGTATCCGTGCCGCGAAGCGCACGGGCTGATCTTCGTGTTCCCGGGCGACGCGACGCTCGCCGACTCGCGGCCGTTCCCCGCGCTCGAATCGGCGGACGACCGCGCGTTCAAGACGCGCCGCTTCGGCCGCGAGGTCAAGTGCCACTACTCGTTCATGCACGAGAACCTGATGGACATGAACCATCAGTTCCTGCATCGCAAGCAGATGGGGCAGATGCGTGCGCGCTCGGTCGGCCGGCGTCGCGGCGACGACTGGGTCGAGGTGGACTACACGTTTGCGCGGATGGAAGGCAAGCAGCCGGTCGGCGAAGCGCTCGTGTTCGGCGCGAGCAAGAAGCCCGGCGAGCAGGCGGACAAGAGCGTGATGACGGTGCGCACCGGTTATCCGTACCAGACACTGCAGATCCGCTCGAGCGAAGGCACGCTCGTGATGGACCTGTGGATCGTCTACGTCCCGCTCGACGCCGAGCAGCGCACCAACCGCACGTTCGGACTGCTGTCGATCCACAAGCCCGGCATACCGTTCGCGCTCGATCTCGCGTGGCCGCTGCTCGTCTGGTTCACCGAGCGCATCTTCCGCGAGGATCGCTGGATCGTCGAGCGCGAGCAGGAAGCGCATGACCGGCAGGGCGCCGACTGGAACCACGAGGTGTTTCCGGTCATCAACGAGCTGCGCGACCTGCTGCGCCAGTGCGGCGCGCGCACGGTGATCCCGATCCGCGAAGCGCGCGACGGCGCGTGACGTGAGCGGCGCGCCGTCGCGCGCGCCGTTCGTTACAACCGGAACGCGCCCGGCAGCAATGCGTCGGCCGTCGTGACGCTGACGGCCCCATTCAGGTTGGCCAGGATCACTTCGATGTCCGGCGTGCCGATCTCGATGATCACCTGGCGGCAGGCGCCGCACGGCGCGATCGGGCCGTCCGTGTCGCCCACGACCGCGAGCCGCGTGAAATCCCCCGGACGATAACCGGCGGCGACGGCCGCAAACATCGCCGTGCGTTCCGCGCAGTTGCAGAGTCCGTAAGACGCGTTCTCGACATTGCAGCCGTGAAAAACCGTCCCGTCGCGCGCCAGCAGCGCGGCGCCGACCTTGAAGCGGGAATACGGCGCATACGCGCGTTCGCGCGCCGCCTTCGCCGCTTCGATCAGTTCGTGTCGTTCCATCTCGTCGTGCCTCCGATTGTGTGCCGGTGAGCATCGGCGCGGCCGCATCCCGGCCGTCACGATACGCCCGTGGCGTGCAGCGATCGCCGGTATCCGCACCGTGCGACCGGTCAGCCGATCCGCTGATAGAGGGTCGGCGGCGCGTCGCCCGTGTCGCCCAGCACGTAGCTGCGCTGGATCGCCTCCACCGCGTGCGCCGCGGCGGCTGCGTCGCGGGCATGCACATGGCCGAGCGGCTGGCCGGCTTCGACATGCTGCCCGATCTCCGCGAGCGCCGTCAGGCCGACACTGTAGTCGATCGCGTCCGCCGCGCGCGTGCGGCCGCCGCCGAGCGCGACGACCGCGAGCCCGAGCGCGCGGCAATCGACCCGCTGCACGACGCCGCTCACGCGCGACGGAACCGGTACGATCACCTCCGCCCGCGCAAGATGACGCGCGGGTGCGTCGATCAGGTCCGCGGGGCCGCCGAGCGCCGTGACCATCTTCGCGAAGCGTTCCGCCGCCGCCCCCGAATCGAGCGCGTGCTGCAACTTCACGCGCGCCGCCTCGACGTCGCGCGCCAGCCCGCCGGTGACGAGCAACTCCGCCGACAGCGCCATCGTGACGTCATGCAGGCGCGCCGGGCGCGACTTGCCCGTCAGGTAATCGATCGCGCACGCCACTTCGAGCGCATTGCCCGCGCACGGCGCGAGCGACTGGTTCATGTCGGTGAGGATCGCGGTCGTCTTCATGCCGGCGCCGTTGCCGACGTCGACGATGCTGCGCGCCAGCTCCGCCGATTTCTCCGCCGTCGGCATGAACGCGCCGGAGCCGACCTTGACGTCCATCACGAGCCCGTCGAGCCCCGCCGCGAGTTTCTTCGACAGGATCGACGCGGTGATCATCGCGATCGACTCGACGGTCGCCGTCACGTCGCGAATCGCATAGATGCGCTTGTCGGCCGGCGCGAGCCGCGCCGTCTGCCCGATGATCGCGACGCCGACCTCGCGCACCGTGCGGCGAAACACGTCCGTATCGGGCGTCACGTCGTAGCCCGGAATCGCGCTCAGCTTGTCGAGCGTGCCGCCGGTATGGCCGAGCCCGCGCCCCGAGATCATCGGCACGTAGCCGCCGCACGCGGCGACCATCGGCCCGAGCATCAGCGACACGACATCGCCGACGCCGCCGGTCGAATGCTTGTCGATCACCGGCCCGCCGAGATCGAGCGCGCGCCAGTCGAGCACGTCGCCCGAGTCGCGCTGCGCGAGCGTCAGCGCGACACGCTCGTCGGTGCTCAGGTCGTTGAAAAACACGGCCATCGCGAACGCGGCCACCTGGCCCTCGGTCACGCTGCCGTCGGTCACGCCACGCACGAACGCAGCGATCCCGTCGCGATCGAGCGGCTGCCCGTCGCGCTTCCGGCGAATGAATTCCTGCGGTAAAAACATCGTTGCCTCTCCTCGATCGTTCAGGTTCAGGCGCAAGTTCAATGAAGCGAAAAGAACAGGCCCGCAATCGCCGCGCTCATCAGGTTCGACAGCGTCGCGGCCGTCAGTGCGCGCAGGCCGTGCCGCGCGACTTCCGAGCGGCGCTCGGGCGCGACCGCGCTGAAGCCGCCCGCGAGGATCGCGATCGACGAGAAGTTCGCGAAGCCGCACAGCGCGAACGACACGATCGCGAGCGTCTTCGGGTCGAGCACCTGCAGGCCGGCCGCCGCGACGTGCTCGCCGCTCTTCAGGTACGGCGACAGGTCGCCATACGCGACGAACTCGTTGAAGATCAGCTTCTCGCCGATGAAGTTGCCGGCCAGCGCCGCGTCGTGCCACGGCACGCCGATGATCCACGCGAGCGGCGCGAACAGGTGGCCGATGATACCCACGAGCGTGATCTGCGGAAAGCCCGCGAACGCCGCCACGCCGCTGACGATGAGGTTCATCAGCGCGATGAGCCCGACGAACGCGATCAGCATCGCGCCGACGTTGATCGCGATCCGCAGCCCGACCGACGCGCCCGACGCCGCCGCCTCGATCACGTTGGCGGCGCGCTTGTCGTCGAAGTCGAGCCCGTCGACCACGACACGGCTCGGCTCGACCGTCGGAAACAGCAGCTTGCCGAACAGCAGGCCGCCGGGCACCGCCATGAACGATGCGGCGAGCAGGTATTCCATCTTCACGCCGAGGCCCGCATAGCCGACCAGCACCGAACCGGCGACCGACGCCATGCCGCTCGCCATCACCGTGAAGATCTCGGCGCTCGTCATGTTCCGCACGAACGGCTTCACGAGCGCGGGCATCTCGCTCTGCCCGAGAAAGATCGTCGCGACGGCCGAGCACGCCTCGATGCGGCTCACGCCGAGCACTTTCGCCAGTGCGGCGCCGAGGATCGCGACGATCCACTTCATCACGCCGATGTAGTACAGCACCGCGATCAGCGCGGTCACGAAGATGATCATCGGCAGCACGCGCAGGCCGAACACGAACCCGCCGTCGCCGAACAGCTGGAACATCTTGCTGTCGACGAGCCCGCCGAACACGAACGCGATGCCGTGATTGCCCATGTCGAGCACGCGATTGACGCCGTTCGCGGCCGCCGCCAGCGCCGTGCGGCCGGACGGCACGAACAGCACCAGTGCGCCGATCGCCAGCTGCGTGCACAGCGCGGCGATCATGGTCCGGCCGCTCACCGCGCGCCGGTTGTTCGACAGCAGATAGGCCACCAGCAGCAGGAACAGCATACCCAGGAGACTGCGCAGAATATCCACCTCGTACTCCTTGCTCTCAATGTTGTTGGACTGTTCGGCGGGCAGGCCCGGCATACCTGCGAAAACGCCGTCGGTGGATATTACTCGCCGGCATGCACGCCGACAACGCAAACAAAATGGCCGCGTTCGAGCAACGTCGCGTGCTTCGTCGACTTGCTCAGTTCTTCTACATACCGGGAGATCGGCAAGACGGGATCACGCCACGATCCGTCCCAAATACTGAGAGAACTGGCGAGATGGTGTGCAGCGGGCAGAAGGAGTGCCTGCATGCACGGGAAGGCAAGATGAAGCATGCGGGGCGTGCCGCTCGACCCGACACGCCCCGCACGTTACACACGTTACGCACCGTTCAGCCGGCGCGCTCGACCGGATGCGGTTCGCGCAGCCGGTTCGCGATCCGCGCGGCCTCGTAGTAGCCGGCGGCCGGCGGGCGCTTCAGGTAGCGGCCCGCGCCGCGCACCGCGCGCAATTCGCCGTCGGCCCATGCGAGTGCGCCGCGCGTGAGCGTATGCGTCGCGACGCCCTGCACCGTCATCCCCTCGAACACGTTGAAGTCGACCTGCTGGTGATGGGTCTTCACCGAGATCGTCTTCGTCGCGGCAGGGTCCCACACGACGAGGTCGGCATCGGCGCCCACCTGCACGGCGCCCTTGCGCGGATACAGGTTGAAGATCTGCGCGGCATTCGTCGACGTGATCCGCACGAACTCGTTCGGCGTGATGCGGCCGTGATTCACGCCGTGATGCCACAGCACCGACATGCGATCCTCGACCCCGCCGCAGCCGTTCGGGATCTTCGTGAAATCGTCGCGGCCCATCGCCTTCTGCGACGCGCAGAACACGCAGTGGTCGGTCGCCGTCGTATGCAGTTGCCCCGCCTGCAGCCCGCGCCACAGCGCCTCGCGATGCTCGGCCGAGCGGAACGGCGGGCTCATTACGTGCGCGGCCGCGCGCGTCCAGTCCGGATCGCGATAAACGGCCTCGTCGATCACCAGGTGGCCCGGCAGCACCTCGCCGAACACGCGCAGCCCCTCGCTGCGTGCGCGCGTGATCGCATCCACCGCGTCCTTCGCGGAGACGTGCACGATGTACACAGGCACGCCGAGCACCTGCGCGATGCGGATCGCGCGGTTCGCGGCCTCGCCCTCGACCTCCGGCGGCCGCGACAGCGGATGTGCCTCCGGCCCCGTCATCCCGCGCGCGAGCAGCGCCTTCTGCAGCTGGAACACGAGCTCGCCGTTCTCGGCGTGCACGGTCGGCAGCGCGCCGAGTTCGAGCGAACGCGAGAAGCTGTTCACGAGCACCTCGTCGTCGGCCATGATCGCGTTCTTGTACGCCATGAAGTGCTTGAAGCTCGACACGCCGTGCTCGCGCACGAGCGTACCCATGTCGCGATGCACGCTCTCGTCCCACCACGTCACGGCCACGTGGAAGCCGTAGTCGGCCGCCGCCTTCTCGGCCCAGCCTCGCCATTCGCGGAACGCGTCCATCAGCGGCTGCTTCGGGCTCGGGATCACGAAGTCGATGATGCTCGTCGTGCCGCCGGCGAGCCCGGCGGTCGTGCCCGAGTAGAAATCGTCGCTCGCGGTCGTGCCCATGAACGGCAGTTCCATATGCGTATGCGGATCGATGCCGCCCGGCATCACGTACTGGTCGTGCGCGTCGACGACGCTCGCGCCGGCCGGCGCGTCGATCTGCTCGGCGATCTGGAGGATCGTGCCGCCGTCTTCAGGGTCCGCGCACAGAACGTCGGCGCGATAGGAGCGGTCCGCATCGACCACGGTGCCGCCGCGAATCAGGATTGCCATGGGGTTGCCTCCTCGTTGACTGTCGGGTGCCGCATCACACGCATCAAGCGCATCAAGCGCATCGCGCGTGTCATGCGCTCGCGATCTGCGCGCGCTGTCCGGCGCGCCACTTCATCCAGGTGCCGTACACGCCCGACGCCAGCACGAGGCCGACGAACCACGCGTACGTATAAAGCGTGTTGAAGATCGCCGGCACGATCGGGAACGACGCCGGAAATGCCGTGTGCAGGAAGCCGGGCAGGTTCGGCAGCACGCCGACCGCGAGCGCGGCCAGCGCGGCCGGGTTCCAGCCGCGCGCGTAGCTGAAGCCGCCGCGTTCGTCGAACAGCGCGCGCGTGTCGAGCCGCGTGCCGCGAATCAGGAAGTAGTCGACCATCATGATCCCCGCCACGGGCCCGAGCAGCGCCGAATAACCGACGAGCCAGGTGAAGATGTAGCCGTCCGTCGTCGCGAGGATCTTCCACGGCATCATCACGATCGCGATGGTCGCGGTGATCATCCCGCCGGTGCGGTACGAGATCGCCTTCGGCCACAGGCTCGAGAAATCGTAGGCCGGGCCGACAAGATTCGCGGCGAGGTTGCAGCACATCGTGTCGAGCGTGAGGATCACGAGCGCGATGCCCACGCCGATGCCCGTCATCCGGCTCGTCAGGTCGATCGGATCCCAGATCGCGTTGCCGTAGATCACGACGGTCGCGGACGTCACGACGACCGACACCACCGACAGCAGTGCCATCGGCAACGGCAGCCCGATCGACTGGCCGATCACCTGGTCGCGCTGCGAATGCGCGAAGCGCGTGAAATCGGGGATGTTCAGCGCGAGCGTCGCCCAGAAGCCGACCATCGCGGTCAGGCCCGGCCAGAAGGTCGCCCAGAACAGCCCGGCCTTCTTGCCGCCCGCCGCGAACTGCGACGGCGCCGACAGCATCGTGCCGAAGCCGCCCGCCTTCGACGTCGCCCACCACACGAGCGCCACGCACATCACGACCTTGATCGGCGCGGACCAGCTCTCGAGCCAGCGGATCGAATCGGTGCCGTGCCAGATGAAGTAGAGCTGCAGCGCCCAGAACACGAGAAAGCACGCGAGCTGCCCGAACCCGATGCCGACGACCGGCAGCGCCGCGCCGTGCAGCGCATTGCCGGTCAGGATGTTCAGCAGCGTATAGATCGCACTGCCGCCAAGCCAGGTCTGGATCCCGTACCAGCCGCATGCGACGATCGCGCGCAACAGCGCCGGCAGCTTCGCGCCCTGCGTGCCGAACGACGCGCGCACGAGCACCGCGTACGGAATCCCGTGCTTCGCGCCCGCATGACCGATCAGCAGCATCGGCACGAGCACGATCAGGTTGCCGAGCAACACCGTCGTCACGGCCTGCCACGGCGACATGCCTTCCTGGATCAGCCCCGCCGCAAGCATGTACGACGCAATGTTCATCACCATCCCGACCCAGAGCGCCGCGAAGTGATACCACTTCCACGTGCGCTGCGCCGGCGTCGTCGGCGCGAGGTCGTCGTTGTACAGGCTGCCGCCCTGCGCCGCGGCGCCATCGGGATCGGCGGGATTCGCTGCGTGATTCATCGAACGCACTCCACGAAAACGTCGGCGCCGGCACCATGCGATGCCGGCCCGGGTGGAACGAAAAGCGGCGGTGCGGGGCTCTCCCGCGCCGCCGGACGCCGGTCAGGCAGCCTTCTTCGCGTGTTTCTCGGGTGCCGCCGCCGCACCTGCACTCGCCCCCGCGTCCGCGCTCGCCGGATTGTTCGGATGCGTGGTCCAGTTCGCGTAGTCGCCCGAATCGACGCGCTCCATCGTGATGCATTGCTCGACCGGACACACATGCATGCAAAGATTGCACCCGACGCATTCCGAGTCCACCACTTCGAAGTGACGCACGCCGTCCTTCGTCGCCGTGATCGCCTGGTGCGACGTATCCTCGCACGCGATATGGCACAGCCCGCACTGGATGCAGCGATCCTGGTCGATGCGCGCCTTGATGTCGTACTTCAGGTTCAGGTATTTCCAGTCGGTCACGTTCGGCACCGCACGGCCGCGGATATCGTCGAGCGTCGCGTAGCCCTTCTCGTCCATCCAGTTCGACAGGCCGTCGGCGAGGTCCGACACGATCCGGAATCCATAATGCATCGCCGCGGTGCACACCTGCACGCTGCCGGCGCCGAGCACCATGAACTCGGCCGCGTCGCGCCACGACGAGATGCCGCCGATGCCGGAGATCGGCAGGTTCGGCGTTTCCGGATCGCGCGCGATCTCCGCGACCATGTTCAACGCAATCGGCTTGACCGCCGGGCCGCAATAGCCGCCGTGCGTGCCCTTGCCGTCCACGGTCGGCATCGGCGCCATGTGGTCGAGATCGACCGCGACGATCGAGTTGATCGTGTTGATCAGCGACACGCCGTCCGCGCCGCCCTTGTATGCGGCGCGCGACCCCATCCGGATATCGCTGATGTTCGGCGTGAGCTTCACGAGGCACGGCAGCTTCGTGCCCTCCTTCACCCAGCGCGTGACCATCTCCACGTATTCGGGCACCTGCCCGACCGCCGCGCCCATCCCGCGCTCGCTCATCCCGTGCGGACAGCCGAAGTTCAGCTCGACCGCGTCGGCGCCCGTATCCTCGACGAGCGGCAAGATCCATTTCCAGTCCCGCTCGTTGCACGGCACCATCAGCGACACGATCAGCGCACGTTCCGGCCAGTCGCGCTTCACCTGCGCGATCTCTCTCAGGTTCACGTCGAGCGGACGGTCGGTGATCAGCTCGATGTTGTTCAGCCCCGCGATGCGCTGGCCGTTCCACTGCACGGCGCCGTAGCGCGAACTGACGTTGACGACGTGCGGATCGAGCCCGAGCGTCTTCCACACGACACCGCCCCAGCCCGCCTCGAACGCGCGGTTCACGTTGTAGGCCTTGTCGGTCGGCGGCGCGGACGCCAGCCAGAAGGGATTCGGCGAAGTGATGCCCGCGATGGTGCAGCGAAGGTCGGCCATGTTCGGCTCCGTGAGAGTGGGGTCGTGTTCGTTGTGCTCGTGGTGGTGGTATGCGACGCGCGCGGTGCGCTCACGCGGCTTTCGCGTCGCGTTGCGCGAGCGCCGCGTCGATCGACGCTGCCGCGCGCTTGCCGTCCTGCACGGCCTGCACCGTGAGGTCGATGCCGCCCGTCGCCGCGCAGTCGCCGCCGGCCCACACGTCGGGCCATGCGGTGCGCCCGTCCGCATCCACCGCGATACGCGTGGCATCCGCGGTCAGCAGCGCGGCTGCGCCATCGTCCGGCACCAGCGTCTGGCCGATCGCCTTCAGCACCATGTCCGCGTCGACGGTGAAACGCTCGCCCGATGCCGCCTCGAACTCGACGCCCGTCACCTGCCCGTTCGCGCCCGCCATGCGCACGGGTTTCGCGTGCGTGACGAGCGTGACGCCGCTCTTCTGCGCGAATTCGCGCTCGGCCCACGTCGCGCTCATCGCGTCCACGCCACGTCGATACACCATCGTCACGCGATCGGCGCCGAGCTTGCGGCTTTGCACCGCCGCATCGATGGCCGTGTTGCCGCCGCCGATCACGACCACACGCCGCCCGACCGGCACGTTCTCCAGCGCGTCGGCCTGCCGTACCTGCTCGATGAAGTCGACTGCGTTCATCACGCCGTCCAGTTGTTCGCCGTCGATCGCGAGCGCGCGCACGCCGGCGAGGCCCATCGCGAGAAACACCGCGTCGTGCTGCTCGCGCAGCGCGTCCAGCGTGATGTCGCGGCCAAGCGCGACGCCGGTCTGCAACGTGATGCCGCCCACCGACAGCAGCCACTCGACTTCTCGTTGCGCGAAATCGTCGACGGTCTTGTACGCGGCGATTCCGTATTCGTTGAGACCGCCGGCCTTCGGGCGTGCGTCGAACAGCGTAACGCGATGCCCGGCGATCGCGAGCCGGTGCGCACACGCGAGCCCGGCCGGCCCCGCGCCGACCACCGCGACGTGGCGGCCCGTGTCGGGTGCGCGCGTGAAGCGCACCGCGCCGGTTGCCATCGCCCAGTCGGTCGCATGCCGCTGCAGCGCGCCGATCGCAACGGGCTGCGCATCCTGATGATTGCGCACGCATGCGCCTTCGCACAGGATCTCGGTCGGGCACACGCGTGCGCACATCCCGCCGAGCGGATTCGCCGACAGGATGTCGGTCGCGGCGCCCTTCAGGTTGCCGTTGCCGATCTTGCGGATGAAGCTCGGGATGTCGATCTGCGTCGGGCAGGCCTGCACGCACGGTGCGTCGTAGCAGTAGTGGCAGCGGCTGGCGGCGGCCGCTGCCGCAGTCGGATCGAGCAGCGGCGCGATATCGGCGAATTCGCACGAGAGTTGCGTGGACGACAGGCGATGCGCGGCGATATCGCCGGTTGGCTTGGTGGTCATACGCGTTCCTTCGACTGGGTGGAGACAAAGCCGTCCCCGCCGGCTGCGGATGCACAGTCGGGGCGGTCATCATTATCAGGAATGCTACGGTCAGGCGGTACGCAGCCTGCCGGCTGCTACGGTCCTTGCGTCATGAAGCCGGCTCGCATGCGCGCGACAGCATCGCGTGCAGCAGCACGTTCGCGCCGGCCTCGATCCATGCGGGCGTCGCGTCCTCGATCTCGTTGTGGCTGATCCCGTCGACACACGGCACGAACACCATCGACGTCGGCGCGACCTGGGCGAGATAGCACGCATCGTGCCCCGCGCCCGATACGATGTCGCGATGCGAGTAGCCGAAGCGGTCGGCCGCACCGCGCACCGCTTCCACGCAGGCGGAATCGAACGCGACCGGCTTGTAATAGAAAATCTGCTCGAGCTGGGTCTCGAGCCCGATGTCGGCCGCGATGCGCGCCACACCATCGCGCAATGCAGCATCCATCTTCGCGAGCACCGCGTCGTCTGGATGACGGAAATCGACGGTGAAGAACACGCGTCCGGGAATCACGTTGCGCGAGTTCGGGTAGACCTGCATCATGCCGACCGTCGCGCAGCCGAACGGCGCATGATCGAGGCCGATCCGGTTGACCAGATCGACCACGCGCGACGCACCGAGCAACGCATCGCGCCGGCGCGGCATCGGCGTCGGCCCCGCATGCGCTTCCTGGCCGGTGAACGTGATCTCGTACCAGCGCTGCCCCTGCGCGTCGGTCACGACGCCGATCGTCTTGCACTCCGCTTCGAGTATCGGCCCCTGCTCGATATGCAGCTCGAACGCCGCGTGCAGCTTGCGCCCGCCGCACGGCACGTCGCCCGCGTAGCCGATCCGCGCCAGTTCCTCGCCGATCGTCTTGCCGTCCACGTCCTTGCGCGACAGCCCGTATTCGAGCGGGAAGACGCCCGCGAATACGCCGGATGCGACCATCGCGGGCGCGAAGCGCGAGCCTTCCTCGTTGGTCCAGATCACGACCTCGACCGGATGCTCGGTCTCGATCCCGTGATCGTTGAGACTGCGAATCACCTCGAGGCCGCCGAGCACGCCGTAGATGCCGTCGAAGCGGCCGCCCGTCGGCTGCGAATCCGCGTGCGAGCCGGTAACGACCGGCGCCGCATCGGCCACGCGGCCCGCGCGGCGCATGAACACGTTGCCCATCGTATCGACCGTCACCGTGCAGCCGGCGGCCTTCGCCCAGCCGACGATCAGGTCGCGGCCGGCCTTGTCGAGATCGGTCAGCGCGAGGCGGCACACGCCGCCCTTCGGCGTCGCGCCGATCTTCGCGACTTCCATCAGGCTGTCCCACAACCGCTTGCCGTCGACCTTGATCGACGTGTCGAAAGCTGCCCGCTTCACTGTTTCCGATACCGCGTTCATTCGTATCGCTCCTGTGGGGTCGGTGATGTCGTCAGCCCGGTCTGTGCCGGTGCGTGCAATACCTGTTTCGGGGCAATCCCGCCCATGCGCGGTGCATGTCCCGGTCGTGTGCGAAGTTCGTCCGACGAATCGCCGGAACTGCCTTCCGCCGCTCGTCGAATCCTGTCCGATTGGACAGGTTTTAGACGATCAAAATGACCAAAGCAACGTCTTTCTTTCGTGGACCGATAGAGCGAGAAACGTGCCATCGCAACGCAGCATCGCTACGGATGCGCCGTTTCCGCATGCGTGCGTTCGATGCGGATCAGCGGCTAGAATGAAGCCCAACGCGGCATGCCCGCCGCGCGAGGGTAACGATGAGACATGACGAGGCGGCAGCCGAAGCGACCGACAGCGACGAAACGTCCGCGCCTTTGCGGCGACGCAAGGCACACATTCGCGAGTCCAACGAAGCGCATCTGCTCGCGTGTGCGGAGGCCGTGTTCGCCGAGCGCGGGCTCGACGGCGCGAGCACCGCGATGATCGCGGAGCGCGCGGGCCTGCCGAAGGCGAACCTGCATTACTACTTCCCGACGAAGCTCGCGCTGTACCGTCGCGTGCTCGACGACCTGTTCGAGGACTGGCATCGCGCGGCCGGCACGTTCGAGGCCGGCGACGATCCAGTGGAAGCGATCGGCGGCTACGTGCGCGCGAAGATGGATCTGTCGCGACGGCGCCCGCTCGGCTCGAAGGTCTGGGCCAACGAGATCATCCATGGCGCGGAGCACATGCAGGACATCCTGTCGCAACGCGTGAAGCCGTGGTTCGACACGCGCGTGAAGGTGATCGACGGCTGGATTGCGCGCGGGCTGCTTGCGCCGATCGACGCGCATGCGCTGATGTACCTGATCTGGGCGACCACGCAGCACTACGCGGATTTCGATGCGCAGATCCGCGCGCTGAGCGGCAAGCGTGCGTTCACGCAGAAGGCGTTCGCCGAGACGACCGAGCAGGTCGTGCAGCTCGTGATTCGCGCATGCGGCGCGGTATCGCCGCACGCGAAGGCATAACGCAACGCGAATCGCCGTTCACTGAAAACGAAGCGGGCGAAGGTCAACGCGCAGAGACGGCCTGCGCGATGCCCTTCGCCCGTAGCGCGATACGGTCAGCGTGCCGTATCGCGCGTGTGCGTCGTTACGTGCGTGCTACGCGTCAAGCGACCCGCTCGATCGCGATGGCCGTCGCCTCGCCGCCGCCGATGCACAGCGATGCGATGCCACGCTTCAGGCCATGCGTCTCGAGCGCGGCCAGCAGCGTCACCATCACGCGCGCACCCGACGCACCGATCGGATGGCCGAGCGCACACGCGCCGCCGTGCACGTTGACCTTCTCGTGCGGCAGGTCGAGATCGCGCATCGCGGCCATCGGCACCACCGCGAACGCTTCGTTGATCTCGAACAGGTCGACGTCGCGCAGGTTCCAGCCGGTTTTCTCCGACAGCTTGCGCAGTGCGCCGATCGGCGCGGTCGCAAACAGGCCCGGCTTGTCCGCGTAGGTCGAATGCCCGACGATCACGGCCTTCGGCGTGAGGCCCAGGCGCTCGGCTTCCGAGCGGCGCATCATCACGAGCGCGGCAGCGCCGTCCGAGATCGACGACGCATTGGCGGCCGTCACCGTGCCGCCTTCGCGGAACGCCGGCTTCAGCGTCGGGATCTTGTCGAGTTTCGCCTTGCCCGGCTGTTCGTCGATCGACACGACGGTTTCGGACTTGCCGGCCTTCACGGTCACCGGCGCGATCTCCGACACGAAATGCCCTTCGGCGATCGCGCGTTGCGCGCGCGTCAGCGACGCGATCGCGAACGCATCCTGTGCGTCGCGCGTGAACTGGTACGCCTGCGCACAATCCTCCGCGAACGTGCCCATCAGGCGGCCCTTCTCGTACGCGTCCTCGAGCCCGTCGAGGAACATGTGGTCAAGCACCTGCCCGTGGCCCATCCGCATCCCCGCGCGCGCTTTCGGCAGCAGGTACGGCGCGTTCGTCATGCTCTCCATCCCGCCCGCGACGGCGACACCCGCCGAACCCGCCAGCAACAGGTCGTGCGCGAACATCGCGGCCTTCATCCCCGAGCCGCACATCTTGTTGACCGTGGTCGCGCCTGCCCCGAGCGGCAGTCCGGCCTTCAGCGCGGCCTGCCGCGCCGGTGCCTGGCCCTGGCCCGCCGGCAGCACGCAGCCGAACACGATTTCATCGATACGCTCGGCCGGCACGTTCGCGCGCTCGAGCGCCGCGCGAATCGCCACCGCACCGAGGTCGCTCGCGCTGGCTGCCGCCAGGTCGCCCTGAAAACCACCCATCGGCGTACGCGCCGTGCCAACGATTACGATCGGATCCTGAGTCGTCATGATTCGCTTCCTCCAGTGTCAGCGCGGTGCCATGCGCAACGCGCCATCGAGACGGATGACTTCGCCGTTCAGCATCGTGTTTTCGGCGATGTGGCGCACCAGCGCCGCAAATTCTTCCGGGCGGCCGAGCCGCGGCGGGAACGGCACGCTCTTGCCGAGCGCGTCCTGCACGTCCTGCGGCATGCCGGCCATCATCGGCGTCGCGAAGATGCCCGGCGCGACCGTCACCACGCGAATGCCGAACCGCGCGAGCTCGCGCGCGATCGGCAGCGTCATGCCCACGACACCGCTCTTCGATGCCGCATACGCAGCCTGCCCGATCTGCCCGTCGAACGCCGCGACCGATGCGGTGTTGACGATCACGCCGCGCTCGCCTTCCGCATCGGCGTCCTGCTTCGACATCGCTTCGGCGGCCAGCCGGATCATGTTGAACGTTCCGACCAGATTGATCGACACCGCGCGCGCGAAGCGGTCGAGCGAATGCGGACCCTCGCGGCCCACCACCTTCTCGCCCGGCGCGACGCCCGCGCAGTTGACGAGCGCGTCGATGCGGCCGAACGCGTCACGCGCGGCGGCGACGGCCGCCTGGCCGTCGGCTTCGCTCGTCACGTCGGTCTTCACGAAGCGTGCAGCCTCGCCGAGTGCGTGCGCGAGGCCCGCACCAGCCTCTTCGTTGACGTCCAGCAGCACGGCCTTGCCGCCCTCCGCGACCACCATGCGCGCCACCGCGGCGCCGAGGCCCGACCCGGCGCCCGTGATCAGAAAAACGCGATCCTTGATATTCATTCGCAATCCGTACAGTGTGTGTTCAGGGTTGAGCGATCTTGTCGGCTTCCATCTTGCGCAACACGAAGCGCTGGATCTTGCCGCTCGGGGTTTTGGGCAGCGCGTCGACGAAGTCGATCGCGCGGGGATAGGCGTGAGCGGACAGCCGCCGCTTCACGTGCTGGCTCAGTTCGTCGGCCAGTGCCGGCGTGCCGTCGAAGTCGTTCGACAGCACGACGAACGCCTTGACGATCTCCGTGCGCTCCGCATCGGGCACGCCGATGACCGCCGCCTCGCTCACGGCCGGATGCTCGATCAGCGCGCTTTCCACGTCGAACGGGCCGATCCGGTAGCCGGACGACGTGATCACGTCGTCCGCACGGCCGATGAAGCTCACGGTGCCGTCCGGCTCGAGCTCGACGTTGTCGCCGGTCCGGTAATAGCCGCCCGCGATCGCCGGCGTGTCCTGCTGCCAGTAACCGTGGAACCACAGCAGCGGCGAGCGCGCGATGTCGATTGCGAGGTTGCCGGGCTCGCCGGGGCCGAGTTCGCGGCTCGCTTCGTCGAGCACTGCGACGCGGTAGCCGGGCATCGCGAAGCCGGCCGAACCGGCGTGGACGGCATGCGCGAGGCCGTGGTGGTTGTTCACGACCATCCCGAGTTCAGTCTGGCCGTAGTGATCGTAGATCGGCGCGCCGAGCGCCGCGTCGAACCAGCGCACGACTTCCGGATTCAACGGCTCGCCCGCACTGCTGACCACGCGCAGCTTGCCCTTCAGCCGCGCCGCCGCTTCCGTCCCGGCCGCCATCAGCATCCGGAACGCAGTCGGCGAGCCGGCGAGGCTCGTGATCCCGAGCCGTTCGATCACGTCGTACGTGCTGTCGACCGTGAAGCTGCCCTCGTAGAGCGTCGTCGCGTGGCCGAGCATCAACGGGCCCGTGATCGCGTAATAGAGCCCGTATGCCCAGCCCGGATCGGCGATGTTCCAGAACCGGTCGCCCGCCCGCAGGTCGACCGCTTCGCGCATGTACGCGCTGAACGCGAGCAGCGCGCGCAGCGGCACCGGCACGCCCTTCGGCAAACCCGTCGTGCCCGACGTCGACATCATCATGAACAGGTCCGACCCCTTGCGCAGCACCGGTTCGAACGAGTCGGACCGCGCATCGAGCGCCGCACGGAAATCGATGTCGTTTTCCGGCAGCGTCTCGCCCGGCTCGCGTACCGTCGCAACGGTCGGGCAAGCGGCGATCTCGTCGAGCTTCGCGCGATTCGCGACGTTGGTCACGACCAGGCGCGCGTCGCTCATGCGCAGCCGGTGCTCGATCGCCTTCGGGCCGAACGCGGTGAACAGCGGCTGGTAGACGGCGCCGGCGCGCCACGTGCCGAGGATCGTCGCGACGAGTTCGGGCGTGCGCGGCAACAGGCCCGCCACCACGTCGCCCGGCTTCACGCCCTGTGCGACCAGCAGGTTCGCAACGCGTGCCGACAGCGCCTTCATCTGCGCAAACGTGTACCGGCGGTGCTGCCCGGCGGCGTCGATCCAGTCGAGCGCGATCGCGTCCGCGGACGCGTGCCGGTCGCAGCATTCCACGCACGCGTTCAGGCCGCGCTCCAGGTCACCGTGCAATTGCTGCGCGGCGGTCTCGATACTGAATCGGGCCACGGCGTCGGCGTAGGCCGGCACCGCCCGGGCGGTAGCTCCATCAGGCATGCGTGTCTCCTGTGCGTTATGGCCCCCGGCGAGCCAGGGGCGCGACGGGGATAGCTCGATAGTAGACAGCCCGCACATTGCAATCAATGACAAACAGAATCTAGAATCGTGATCGCTTTTGCCATGTCGGGAGGATGCAGGAAAATGGGGCCGCAGATGATTTCGCCGGATTTCGTCGACGACGCGCTCGCGTGCCTGCGCCGGCAACGCATCGCGACGGCGCCCGTGCTGCGCGCCGCCGGCCTGCCGGCCGCCGTGCGCGAGCCCGTCACGCCGCAGCAGTACGGCAGGCTGTGGCTTGCGATCGCCGGCGCCCTCGACGACGAATTCTTCGGGCTCGCCGCGCGCCCGATGCGGCACGGCAGCTTCACGCTGCTGTGCCACGCGGTGCTGCACGCCGGCACGCTCGACAAGGCGCTGCGGCGCGCGCTGCAGTTCCTGCGCGTGGTGCTGGACGAGCCGCACGGCGAGCTCGTCGTGGCCGACGGGCAGGCGCAGATCGTGCTGACGCAGACGGGCGCGCCCTACCCGGCGTTCGCGTACCGGACGTTCTGGTTGATCCTCCTGGGCGTCGCATGCTGGCTGATCGGCCGGCGCATCCCGCTGCAACGCATCGACTTCGCGTGCCCGAGCCCCGACCAGCGCAGCGACTATCACCAGTTCTTCGGCGTGCCCGTGCATTTCGACCGGCCCGACAGCCGGCTCGCATTCAACGCCGCCTACCTCGCACTGCCGACGATCCGCTCCGAGCAGGCGCTGAGGACCTTCCTGCGCGGCGCGCCCGGCAACCTGCTCGTGCGCTACCGGCACGATACGGGCTGGGTCGCGAAAACGCGTGCGCAGCTGAAGTTGCTGCCGGCCGCCGAGTGGCCTGACTTCGATACGCTGGCCGTGCGCGTCGGCACGACGCCCGCGACGCTGCGGCGGCGTCTGCGCAGCGAAGGACAAAGCTTCGCGGCAATCAAGGACGAGTTGCGCGGCGCGCTCGCCCAGTCGCTGCTGCGCGGGCACACGCTCAGCGTCGCGGAGATCGCGGTCGAGCTCGGCTTCACCGAGCCGAGCGCATTTCATCGCGCGTTCCGGAAATGGACGGGCACGAGCCCCGGTGCGTTCCGTCGGGACGTGCATGCGGCCGAGGCGGAACCGGGAAGTGCGAGCGGATGATGCGGCAGGCGGCCGTTGACTGACGTGCAGGGCCGACATGGAAACGCTCACTCGACGCTGATACGATGCTGCCAGCCGGCTGCCGTTCGTTGTCGATGGTTGTCGGCAAGCGACGGCGAAGACACGACCCACCACTACCGCTCCCGCTCCGATGCAAGCCACCGACTTTTCCGACACTGAACTGGCCGACCTGCGCGCGCACGGCATCGTGCTGTTTGCCGACCGCGTGATCTTCGACGCTCAGCCGCCGATGCCGGCCGACCAGATCGCGGCCGTGCAGGCCCGCTGTCACGGCGACCTTCCGCCCGCCCTGCTCGAGCTGTGGCGCACGACGGCCGGCGGCAGCCTCGACTACGACCTGACGCTGGAGATGAACGGACACATCGAAGCCATCAGCTGGGGGGAGCTGTTCTACAACGGCAGCAGCGGCTACCGCGACCTGGAAGGCTGGATCGACCACGAACTCGAACTGGCCGAGGAAGCCGCCGACGAGCATTCACGCCCGTGGAGCGGCAGGCTCGACGTGTTGCCGTTCGGCGGATTCGAGTACTGCGACCGCATCTACGTCGTGACGGACCCCGATGCGAAGGATCGCGGCCACGTGCTCGCGTGGAAACAGGGGCTGCCGCCCGCGTGGCGCGGCGCGATGCACGAGGACGGCCTCGCGACGGTCGCGCCGGACCTGTACGCGGCATTCGGCGCCCTGCAGCTCAATGCGGACCCGCTGGAGCCCGGCGGCGAAAACGGCACCGGCGCGACGTTGCTCGACTATATCGACGAACGCCAGACCGAGCATGGCCTGTCGGCATCGCTGGGAGACAAGGTGATCGCGTTCTATCGCCGGGCCGTGATCGACTGGCGCACACCGCTCGCCGACGGCACGCTCGCCGCCCAACCGGCGCTCGCGCGCCACGCGTTGCGACATGCGATCGACCACGACGCCGCCGCGCTCACCGTGCAACTCGTACCGCTCATCGCGAATCTCGGCGCGGCACTCGCCGGCAGCTCGAACCCGACCGACTATGCGCTGCGGCGAAAGAAATTTGTCGCTGCGAGCGCATTGCTCGAATCCGGCGCACCGGTCGCGCCGGATTCGCTGGCGTCCGTGTCCGGCACGGTGCCGCCCGCGCTGATTCGCGCGCTGCTCGACGCAGGCGTGCAGCCGGATGCCGACGCGATGGCGCGCTGCGTCGCCGCCGGCGGCACCGACAGCGCGCGCCTGATCGGCGCCGCACTGTCGGCCCGAGGCGTCGATGCGGCGTCTGCCTGCCGTTCGGCGATCGCGACGCTGCTGCACGAACTCGAGACCGACATCGCCCGGGTCCGCGCCGGCAAGCTCCGCCACCATCTCGGCCTCGACGGGCTCGAAGCCCACGCCGAGCGCCTGCGGACATTCATGCCGTGACGTGACGCGCACTCAGCGGGAAACGCCGTCGACGCTGGCGATATCCCGCAGCGGCCGCGAGAACAGCTTGCAGCCTGCGTAGTAGACGAGCGACGTCAATGACAAACCGACGATCCACGACACGTCCGCACCGCCGAGCCGGCTCGCCAGTTCGCCGGTATGGAGATCGGTCGCCATGAACGGTGCCTGCGCGACGATGCCGATGAAATACGAGCCGACGGCGATCGTGTTGAAGCGTCCGTAGATGCCGCCGTCCTGCCGGAAGAACGAATCGACGTCGTACTCGCCGTGACAGACGAGATAGTAGTCGACGAGGTTGATCGCGGTCCACGGCACGAGCACGTACAGCAGCAGCAGGATGAAATTCGTGTAGCCGGCGAGGAAATTGTCCTGCCCGAACAACGCGATCGCGAGCGCAATCGCGCACAGGACGATCGCGGTGATCGCCCGCGCACGCGCCTTGCCCGACCACGACGGAAAGAGCGTCTGCAGCACCGTGATGGCCGACAGCGCGCCGCAATACAGCTCCATCGCATTACTGGCCGCGATGCCGAACGACAGCACGACGATCACGAGAACGCTGATCCCTTGCGTGAGGCCCGTGAGGCCGCTCACGACATTGCCGTCGGGCGTCGCAAGGCCCACCAGGCAGCCGAGCAGCATCGGGAAGAACGAGCCGAGCACGCAGCCCCAGTAACTCGACCAGAACGCCGTGCGCGGCCCGGTATCGGGCGGCAGGTAGCGCGAATAGTCCGACACGTAAGGCGCATAGGCGATCTGCCACAGCGCGGCGACCGACATCGCGCCCAGGAAGCCGGACAGGTTCAGCGAATGCTTCGAGAAGGTATCGGCGGGCAATCCATGCACGAAAATGATCCAGACGAACGCCAGCACGAGTACGCTGCCCGAGCACCAGCTCAGCAGCCGCGCATACGCGTGGATCAGCTTGTAGCCATAGATCGACCCGAGCAGGCTGATCAGGCCGATCGCCACGACGCCCGCATCGAGCGGAATGCCGGCGCTGAGGCTGTGCAGCGCCTGCCCGCCGAACACACAGTTCGATGCGAAGAAGCCGACGTACATCACGACGACCAGCCCGACCACGAGCAGCGCGCCGAACGACCCGAACTGCCCGCGGGTCTGGATCATCTGCGGCACGCCAAGCTGCGGCCCCTGCGCGGAATGCAGCGCCATGAAGACTGCGCCGATCAGGCTGCCGACGAGCGTGGCGAGCGCCGCCCACCAGAACGGCTGCTTGAACACCGTGGTCGCGAGCGATCCGGTGACGATCGTCAGCATCATGATGTTCGACCCGAACCAGATCGTGAACAGATCCTTCGCGCTGCCGTGCCGCTCGGTCAGCGGAATCGGCTGGATGGTGCTTTCCTCGAGATGAGCAATGGACTCGCCCTGACTCATTTCGTCTCCTTGTTTATGTTGTGGTGTTCGCGGGTTCGGCGGCTGGAGGGTGACCCGGAATGCCTGGTGCACGTGAAGCGCGGGTCCTGCAATGAACGCTTTCTTCTCATTTGCATTCCTGATCAATAGGCGGTCGATAACGCATCGCTTTACATGACTGCCGCCTGCGTCACTCCACTCTCAACGTGTCGGCCAGCCGCTCCTGTGGATGAGCGAATCCGGCCGGCCTCCGACGCGGAGCCCGTGGTTCGGTGCGCTTCCGTCTGTTGCCCGACGGAAGCGCGTCGCTCGACGGTCAGCAGTCGATCCCGAGCACTTCCCGCGCGGTGGCATCCACGGCCTTGCGCATCGTGTCGACCAGTTCATCGATTTGCGCGTAATCGATCACCAGCGGCGGCGCAACGATCAGGCGGCCATTCGTCGAACGCACGATCGCGCCGAGTTCGAACCCGACCGTCCGGCTGTGCCAGGTCAGGTCCGCCTCGTTCGCAAAGCGCTCGCGCGTCGCCTTGTCCTTCGCGAACTGGATCGCGCCGACCGCGCCCACGCCCTGGATCTCGCCGACGAGCGGATGGCCGTCGAATGCCTCGCGCAGCGCCTTCTGCAGATACGGCCCCGTGTCCGTCTTCGTCCGTTCGACTAGGCCTTCGCGCTCGAGCACGTCGAGGTTGGCCAGCGCGACGGCGGCCGCGACCGGATGCCCCGAATAGGTCAGCCCGTGCGCATAGACGCCGCCCTTGTCGACCAGCGCATCGCCCACGCGCCGGCTCATGATCAGCCCGCCCATCGGCACGTAACCCGAGGTCAGCCCCTTCGCCACGCAGATCAGGTCAGGTTCGAAGCCGAAATGGCGGTGCGCGAACCACTCGCCGGTACGGCCGAAGCCGCCGATCACTTCGTCCGCGCAGAGCAGCACGTCGTATTGACGACAGATGCGCTCGATCTCCTGCCAGTAGCCGTCCGGCGGAAAGATCATCCCGCCCGCCCCCTGGAACGGCTCCGCGACGAACGCGGCGACACGGTCCGCGCCGATCTCGAGAATCTTGCGCTCGAGCGACAGCGCGGCCTGTTTGCCGAATGCCTCGGGGCTCAGATCGCCGCCATTCGCGTACCAGTACGGTTCGTCCACGTGCGTGATGTTCGGAATCGGCAGGTCGCCCATTTCGTGCATGAAAGTCATGCCGCCCAGCGACGCGCTACCCACCGTCGACCCGTGATAGCCGTTCACGCGGCCGATCAGCACCTTCTTCGCGGGCTTGCCCATCACGTCCCAGAACCGTCTTACGGTGCGAATCAGCACCTCATTCGATTCGGAACCCGAATTGGTATACACCACGTGACTGAAGCGATTGCCGAGCAGCGCGAACAGACGCTCCGACAGTTCGATCACCGACGGGTGCGTGGTGTGAAAGAACATGTTGTAGTAGGACAGTTCCTTCATCTGCCGCGCGGCGGCGTCGATCAGCTCCGGCCGACCATAGCCGACGTTGGTGCACCAGAGCCCGGACATGCCGTCCAGGTAGCGGTTGCCGTCGTTATCCCATAGATGGACACCTTCGCCGCGTACCATCACGCGCGCGCCTTCCTCGTTCAGCGCCTTCTGGTCGACGAACGCATGCAGGTGATGCGCGGCGTCGCTGCGTTGATAGTCCTGCGTCGTACGATGCGGAAAGTTGGGCGCGTTCATGGGCGAGTCTCCGGTTCGTTGTGTGGATAAAGGCGTTGTCGTGTTGCGCGGCGCGGCCGCTCGCGGCCCGCCGCGTCGAATCAGTAACTGATCCAGGTCGTCTTGAGGCCCGTGTACTTGTCGCTCGCATGCAGCGAAAGATCGCGGCCGAAGCCGGACTGGCGGAACCCGCCGAACGGCGTCTGCGCGCTCAGCGCGTCGACCGTGTTGACGGACACCGTGCCGGCGCGCAGCCTGCCCGACACACGGTGTGCGCGTGACAGGCTGCCGGTCCAGACCGACGCGGCAAGGCCATAGATCGAGTCGTTCGCGAGCCGGATGGCCTCGTCCTCGGTGTCGAACGCGATCACCGACAATACCGGCCCGAAGATCTCCTCACGCGCGATGGCGTCCTCAGGCTTCACGTCGATGAAGATCGTCGGCTCGATGAAGTAGCCCTTGCCGTCGACGCGCGGCGCGCCTCCGCCGATCGCGAGCGTCGCGCTGTCGCGGCCGCGTGCGATCCACTCACGCACGCGCCGATGCTGCTGCTCGTCGACGATGGCCCCCATGCCGCTCGCCGGATCGAGCGGATCGCCCGGCATGAACGCGGCGGCATGCGCAATCAGGCGGTCGACGAACGCATCGTGAATCGAACGCTGGACCAGCAGCCGCGAGTTCGCGGAACACACCTCGCCCTGGTTGAAGAAGATGCCGAAGCACGCCTTGCGTGCGGCAAGATCGAGATCGTCCGTATCGTCGAAGACCAGGTTCGGGCTCTTGCCGCCGCACTCGAGCCACACCTGCTTCATGTTCGACTGAGCGGCGTACTCGAGGAATTTCTTGCCGACGGCCGTCGAGCCCGTGAATGCGAGCACGTCGACGTCGGGATGCAGCCCGAGCGCCCGCCCCGCGGTTTCGCCATAGCCCGGCACGACGTTCAGCACACCCGGCGGCAGGCCGGCCTCGAGCGCCAGCTCGGCGAGACGCAATGCGGACAGCGGCGATTGTTCCGCCGGCTTCAGCACGACGCTGTTGCCGGCCGCCAGCGCCGGCGCCACTTTCCACGCGACCATGTCGAGCGGGAAATTCCACGGCACCACCGCGCCGACAACGCCGAGCGGTTCGCGCGTGACGACCGCCAGGTTGCCGGGGTCGGTCGACGCAACTTCGCCGTGCAACTTGTCGACGGCTTCGCCGTACCAGCTGAACAGCCCTCCTGCGGCCGGCACGTCGATGCTGAACGCATCCGCCACGCGCTTGCCCATGTTGAGCGAGTCGAGCAGTGCGAGCTCCGCACCGTGCGATGCGATGAGCTCGCCGAGCCGGCAGAGCACACGCTTGCGCTCCGCCGGTGCGCAGCGCGACCAGACGCCGGATTCGAACGCGTGACGCGCGGCCCGCACCGCATCGTCGACGTCCGCGGTATCGCACGACGCAACTTCCGCAATGACGGCCTCGGTAGCCGGATTGATTGCGGCAAACGTCCGGCCGCTTCGGGCCGGCACGCTACGGCCACCGATATGCGCGAGCGTTCTCGGCTCGACTTGCGCCGCGAGACGTCTCCAGTCCGCGTGCTGATGGTTTTCTGCTGAAGTTGGGTTCATTCAAGACTCCGTTTTGACGACCAGGCGTTTGTGCGTTGTTCTCCGCCTGAACTCGACCCGACGAAAGACGCCAGCGGGCGCAACCGATGCTCATGACCGCCGTGAATCGCTGCAGTCGTCCGGTCGACAAACTGTCGATCATCAAAAAGCGATTTGAAAGAACAGTTTTTCTTCTCATTGAAGAGGTTATTTCTATTCATCCTGCGCGCGTGCAGTGGGTTTTCCTGCCACGGCACGATCCCGCTGCCGTTTGTTTGCGCGCGATCTCGTCGGATTTCCGGTGCGATGCAACGTGACACCCGGTGCGACGCCGGGCCGGCACGACATTGCGCCAAGGCCCGTCCGACCACATACTGGTCGGACGGTGCGAACAAGGATGCATTCGATGGGGAACGTCGATCAGGGTGCCGCTTCGATCTTTGGCGTCATCGGAACGGCCGTGTCGTTGCTGGCGGCGATTCCGTATGCGCTCGCGATCTACCGGCGCACCGTTCGTCCGCATCTGTTCACATGGCTCGTGTGGTCGGTCGTCACGGCGATCGCGGCTGCCGGCCAGTTCGTCGCGGGGGCCGGGCCGTCCGCGTGGTGCACGGCGGCGATTGCGGTGACATGCTTTCTGACGCTGGTCGCCAGCGTGTTTCGCGGCGAACGCGGCTGGACGCGCGTCGACTGGTTTTTTCTGGTCGCGGCCCTGTCGGCCATTCCGCTTTGGATGCTGACTGACGATCCGACGATTTCCGTCTGCCTGGTGACGCTGATCGAGCTTGCCGGCCTCGGCCCCACCGTCCGCAAGACGATCCGCGATCCGTGGAGCGAGAGCCTCGCGTATTTCGCGCTGTGCGTGCTCAAGTACGCGTTGGCACTGCTGGCATTGAGCACGTGGGGTATCGCGGTCGCGTTCTATCCGGCCGTCAACGTCGTTGCGTCGATCGGCATCTGCGTGGTGATGCTGGTCCGGCGTCAATCGTTGTCGGCCACGCGGTAAGCGGTATCCGTCAGTGCGGTGTGTTGCCTGCTATCGTGGCTCGTCGATATGCACGGAACCACAAACCTTCAGAGACGATGCGAGGCCCGGAAATGGATGCAATCCGTACAGTCATCGAACCCAGCGAAGCCGCGCTTCGCGCCGCGATGCTGGCCAACGATGTCGAAGCACTCGAAGCGTTGCTCGACGACGACCTGGTGTTCACCGTTCCGACCGGCCAGGTCATCTCGAAGGAAGACGACCTGGCCGCGCATCGCGAGAATCTGCTGCGTCTCGACACGCTAGAGGTGCAAGAAACGCGCGCCTGCGCGATCGGCGAGATGATCCTGACCACAACGAAGGCGACGCTCGCCGGCCATTTCGACGGCACGGCATTCGACGGCGTGTTTGCCTATACTCGGCTGTGGCGTCGATCGGGCGCCGGCTGGCGCGTCGTCGCCGGACACGCATCGCAGGTCATGTAGTCGCGTCGAGTTCGCCTCCCTTCGAGTCGGCAAGCTGCAAATCCGGAGTTGTTTGAGTCGATGCGAGCCGGACGATACCTCGACGAAGGTGTCGACCATCACAGGAGACGAAATGCACAAACCATTTACCGTACGTGCTGCCCGTACCGCGGACGCGGACGAACTCACGCGTCTGGCTCGCATTTCGAAGGCACACTGGGGCTATCCGAAGGACTGGCTCGACTTGTGGCAGGGAGATCTCACGATTGCACCGGAAACGATCGACGGGTCGATCGGTTACGTCGCGGAATCCGCGGAGGCAATCATCGGGTTCTGGGTCAGGGCGTCATCGGAATCGGATCGCCCAACACCCGGATGGCTGTTCGTCCATCCCGACCACATGGGCCGGGGTGTCGCCCGTGCGCTGTGGGAAGCGGTCCGCAAGGAAAGCGCTGCGAGAGGGATCAGGAGCTTTGTGATCGAAGCCGATCCCAATGCGGTTCCGTTCTATCTGACGATCGGGGCTGAAAAAATCGGCGAAAAGGAATCGAGCGTCGTCCCGGGCAGGTTCTTTCCGATCTTGCGGATCACGATCTGACTCGTGAGGCAGAAGGAAGCCGGTATGACCCACCGTACCGCACTTGGGGAAGAGGTTCCGAGAGAGATGGGGTGAAATGGGGAACGCGTCGGGAGCGTTCGGTGGCGCAGAACTACCGATCGATCGAGAACGGATGGTGCCTGAATGCATTCTGCGCCCGGTTCCGGCCATGTCAGCGATCCCGATCACTCACGCATTTCCGCCGCCCAAATGCAAAAACCCCCGCCTTTCCGGGCGGGGGTTCTTGGCTTAGGGAGCCTGACGATTACCTACTTTCACACGGGAATCCGCACTATCATCGGCGTAGAGTCGTTTCACGGTCCTGTTCGGGATGGGAAGGGGTGGGACCGACTCGCTATGGTCATCAGGCAAAGAGGGTTGTTGCGCTGCTTCGCAGCACAACCAATCTTGGAAGAAGCAGTAATTTTTGAGTTGTGTGTATCACACACGAGAATCCAACTTGTCGCTCTGGATCTTGCGGCCGGTGCTTTCACACGGCGCCGATCTACAAGGCAGACTTGTTATAGGATCAAGCCTTACGGGCAATTAGTATCAGTTAGCTGAACGCATTACTGCGCTTACACACCTGACCTATCAACGTCCTGGTCTCGAACGACCCT
>NZ_QMFZ01000109.1:0-1180 GCF_003294055.1 Burkholderia reimsis | reverse complement strand
CTGAACCACACGCTGATCGCGCTGGGCATCATCCACACGCCGCTGCGCCTCTATCACAGCGACGCGGGCGTCTACATCGGGATGGTCTATTCGTACCTGCCGTTCATGGTGATGCCGCTGTACGCGCACCTCGTGAAGATGGACCTCACGCTGCTCGAGGCCGCATACGACCTCGGCGCGAAGCCGTGGGTCGCGTTCACGCGCATCACGCTGCCGCTGTCGAAGAACGGGATCATCGCCGGCAGCCTGCTGGTGTTCATCCCGGCGGTGGGCGAGTACGTGATTCCGGAACTGCTGGGCGGCGCCGACACGCTGATGATCGGGCGCGTGATGTGGGATGAATTCTTCAACAACATGGACTGGCCGATGGCGTCCGCGGTGACGGTCGCGATGGTGATGCTGCTGCTGGTGCCGATGGCGCTGTTCCAGTACTACCAGGTCAAGGAACTGGAGGACGCGAAATGATCAAGCCGAGCAAACCGCTGTCGACGGGCGTCCTCGCCTTCGGCTTCCTGTTCCTGTACATCCCGATCATCAGCCTGGTGGTGTACTCGTTCAACGAGTCGAAGCTGGTGACGGTGTGGTCGGGCTTCTCGCTGAAGTGGTACAGCGCGCTGCTGGACGACGACGAGCTGCTGACCGCCGCGTGGCTGTCGCTGAAGATCGGCCTGTTGACGGCCACCGCGTCGGTCGTGATCGGCACGTGGGCGGGTTTCGTGCTCGCGCGCTTCGGCCGCTTCAAGGGCTTCACGCTGTACACGGGGATGATCAACGCGCCGCTGGTGATTCCGGAAGTGATCCAGGGCATCTCGCTGTTGTTGCTGTTCGTTGCGCTGGAGCAGATGTTCGGCTGGCCGAAGGGGCGCGGGATGGTGACGATCTGGATCGGCCACGTGATGCTGTGCGTGTCGTACGTGGCGATCATCGTGCAGTCGCGCGTGAAGGAGATGAACAAGTCGCTGGAGGAGGCGGCGCTCGACCTGGGCGCGACGCCGCTGAAGGTGTTCTTCGTGGTGACGCTGCCGCTGATCTCGCAGGCGCTGCTGTCGGGGTGGCTGCTGTCGTTCACGCTGTCGATCGACGACCTGGTGCTGTCGGCGTTCCTGTCGGGGCCGGGGTCGACGACGCTGCCGCTGGTGGTGTTCTCGCGCGTGCGGCTGGGGCTGAACCCGGAGATGAA
>NZ_QMFZ01000108.1:0-1184 GCF_003294055.1 Burkholderia reimsis | reverse complement strand
CAGAAGCAGCGCTACGTGCCGAAGCTGATCTCGGGCGAATGGACCGGCACGATGAACCTGACCGAACCGCAGGCGGGCTCGGATCTTGCGCTGGTGCGTTCGCGCGCCGAGCCGCAGGGCGACGGCACGTACAAGGTGTTCGGCACGAAGATCTTCATCACGTGGGGCGAGCACGACATGGCGGACAACATCGTCCACCTGGTGCTGGCACGCACGCCGAACGCGCCGGAAGGCGTGAAGGGCATTTCGCTGTTCATCGTGCCGAAGTTCCTGGTCAACGAGGACGGCTCGCTGGGCGAACGCAACGACGTGCACTGCGTGTCGATCGAGCACAAGCTCGGGATCAAGGCGAGCCCGACGGCGGTGCTGCAATATGGCGATAACGGCGGCGCGATCGGCTACCTGATCGGCGAAGAAAACCGCGGCCTCGAATACATGTTCATCATGATGAACGCAGCGCGCTTCGGCGTCGGGATGCAGGGGATCGGCGTGGCCGACCGCGCGTACCAGAAGGCCGCGGAATTCGCGAAGGAGCGCGTGCAGAGCCGCCCGGTGGACGGATCGGCCAAGCAGTCGGTGACGATCATCCATCACCCGGACGTGCGCCGGATGCTCGGCACGATGCGCGCGCTGACCGAAGGCGCGCGCTCGCTGGCATACGTGGCCGCGGCGCACAGCGACATTGCCCACCGCCATTCGGACGAGGCGACGCGGGCGCGTCATCAGGCAATCTACGAATATCTGGTGCCGGTCGTGAAGGGCTGGAGCACGGAGATGGTGAACGACGTGGCGAGCCTGGGCGTGCAGGTGCACGGCGGGATGGGTTTCATCGAGGAAACCGGCGCGGCGCAGTATTACCGGGATGCGCGGATCCTGGCGATCTACGAAGGCACGACGGCGATCCAGGCGAACGACCTGGTGGGTCGCAAGACGCTGCGCGACGGTGGCGCGGTGGCGAAGGCGCTGATCGCCGAAATCGGCGAGACTGTCGCGGCGCTGGGCAAGCTGGACGGTGCGGCGGCTGCGTCGATGAAGGTGCAGCTGGAGAAGGGCGCGAAGGCGCTGTCGTCGGTGGTGGATTACGTGCTGGCGAACGCGAAGCAGGACCCGAACGCGGTGTTCGCGGGCAGCGTGCCGTACCTGAAGCTGGCGGGCGTGGTGCTGTGCGGATGGCAGATGGCGCG
>NZ_QMFZ01000107.1:0-1218 GCF_003294055.1 Burkholderia reimsis | reverse complement strand
CCTGTCGACGCTTGAGCGCGTCGTCGCATCGGGTACCGGCGACAACGATCGTTACTTCGACGGCTACGTGGCGTCGTTCGACCGCGCGGGCAACCCCGGGAACGTCACGCAGTATCACCTGACGGCGGTGCCATGGTTCTGGTTCCTGACGCGCTCGACCGACTGCCGGATCTTCCAGAACAAGACCGCGCAGGACATCCTCACCGAGATCTTCCAGGAGCACGGGTTTTCCGACTTCGTGTTCGACATCCGGACGAGCCAGAAGCCGCTCGAGTATGTCGTGATGTACCAGGAGAGCTACTACAACTTCTGCGCGCGGCTGATGGAGCAGGAGGGGCTCGTCTGGACGCACCGCTACGAGAAGGACAAGCACATCCTGGTGATCGGCGATTCGAACCTGCTGTTCCGCCCGATCGACGGGCTCGCCACGGTGCCGTTCGCGGCCACCGAGGCGAGTGAGGACAGCGGGATCGACCAGTTGCACGAAGGCCGGCGCTTCGGCGTCGGCAAGGTCACGTTCCGCGACTTCAACCACCAGAACCCGTCGTCGCCGCTGATGCTGGTGGAAGCCGGGCCGCAGAACCTCAAGCATGCGCGGCTCGACGCGACCGAGCGGTTCGAGCACCAGTCGCTGTACGACCACGGCGATGACGGCAACCGTTACGCCCGTTTTGCGATGGAGGCCGAGGAGGCGCAGGCCCACCGCTATACCGGCGGCGGCTACGCGTGGCGCATGACCACGGCGGGCGCGGTCACCGTGGCGAATCACCCGGTGCTCGAGAACAACCAGGAATACGTGATCCTGCACGTGCGCCACGAGGCGGTGAACGACTACACGCAGCACAGCGCGAAGCTGCCGTACCGCAACAGCTTCGCGCTGCTGCCGAAGAAGGTGCCGTATCGCGCGCCGCGCGGCACGCCGAAGCCGGTGATTCACGGCACGCAGTCGGCGATCGTCGTCGGGCCGAAGGGCGAGGAAATCTACACCAACGGCAGCGCGGTGAAGGTGCATTTTCCGTGGGACCGGCGCGGCAAGAAGGACGGCTCCGATTCGATGTGGGTGCGCGTGTCGCAACCGTGGGCCGGCGACGGCTGGGGTGCGGCCGCGATTCCGCGGATCAAGCAGGAAGTGCTCGTCGCGTTCAACCAGGGCGATCCGGACAACCCGGTGATCGTCGGCCGCGTGTTCAACGGCGAGCAAGGCAACCCGTATCACGG
>NZ_QMFZ01000106.1:0-1301 GCF_003294055.1 Burkholderia reimsis | reverse complement strand
CACCGATCGTCGTGCGTTGTATAGGTAGCGTGTTATGGGGCGCGTGTCTGGCGACGGCTTGCTTCGGTCACGCGCAGTTCTTCGTGATGGCGCAGCAGCATGCCGGGGAGCAACGCGCGGCGGCGGTCACAGTACCGGCACCGGTACCGTCGCGTAGCCTGACAGTCGTCATGGCTGAGCGCGCAAGCATCTCGGCCCAGCTCGCCACGGCGAACGCTCGCTACTGCGTCGGCAACTGCGCAACGCTGGATGCGCGCCGAACGACGCTCGGTGCGCGACTCGATGCGCTGAACGCCGAAGCCGATGAGGTGCGGCGCCAGCAGGCCGCTGCGGATCGCGTCACGGTACAACGTGACGCGTTACGCGTCGATCCAGTCACGTCGCGACTCGCCGCGTTACTCAGTACGACCGCGACCAGGATCGATCTGCTGACCGGGCTTGCATTCGCCGCTGTGCTTGAAAGCGTCGCCTGTCTGTTGTGGACCGTCGCGCTTCGGTTGCCGTTACCGAAGCCGTTACCCGTCGTGACTACCGTTTCGCCGTCAGCAGTCACGGCAACGCCAGCCGTGACTCCGTTTGCCGTCGCGCCAGTCACGGAAACGGCTGACATGACTCAGCCGGTAGTCATGCCCGTCACGGCGAGTCACGACGACGAGACCGTTAGTCGCAATTCCGTAACGCCGAGTCACGACCGGAAGAGCGGCGGTCATGCACCACGCGACGCCCCGGTCACATCGTTACCGGCGACGGCTCCCATTGACGACCACCTGTCGCGACTCCTCCGGGATGTCGCGGCCGGTCTCGTCCGTCCCACGGTCGCGGATATACGCCGCCATTGTGGGTGTTCGCAATCGCGCGCGGCGGAATTGCGCCGCCAACTTGCAGAACTCACCTCAACGGCATAGAGCCGGGCCTCGCGCCCGGCTTTTTCTTGTCACTCATTCCACTTCATTTCTGTCATGCGCCATGGACTCGACCACACTCGTTCCAAGTATCAGCATCTTGAACCTCGCCAACCAGCGCGTCGCCGTCGTCGAACGCGTGCGCGCCGCCCTCGATCTACTCGGCGAAGCTCAGCAACTCGCCAAGGCTGCGCATCTCGGATTCCCCCGTCTCGTGCTCGATGAAAGCTACGGTTGCCGCGGCCGGCCCACTGTTACCGGAGACTATGCGAAACGCGACGAAGCGGAAGCCGCCATGGTGCGTCTTATCGACGTGCGCGGCTGGGATTACCTGCTGTCGGAATCGGGCCTGCGCACCTTCATGGACGCCAAGGCTCGCGACCAGTGGAGCAACCAGAT
>NZ_QMFZ01000105.1:0-1306 GCF_003294055.1 Burkholderia reimsis | reverse complement strand
CGCCGGTCCGACACGGCCGGCAGCGGCTCGACCGGATGCTTGCCTGACAGGTCGGCCAGCACGCCCATCACGAACGGCAGCTCGACCTTCTTCTCCGAACCGTAGACCTCGACGTCGTACTCGATCTGCACACGCGGCGCACGATTGCGCGCGATGAATTTCTGCGAACTGCTGGCGGACATGAACGGGCTCCAAAGAGGGGGTGGATGGACTGCGAGCTCAGCGAACCCGCTCGTCTGAATGGGTAGAAAGCGCCTCGAACGTCAACGCCTGCGCCGGCGCGGCAACGGAATCGGCAATGCCGATTGCGATGTGCGAAAGCGCGGCTTTCGACGTGAACGCATCGAGCCAGAGGGCCGACAGGCGCGGCAGGATGTGCTGCTCGATGAAGCCGATGAGCACACGCGCGCCGGTTTCCTGCACGAGGCAGCGCCCGACGATGTAGTCGACGACCGCGTCGCCGTACGCGAGCGCGATGTCGTGGCTGTCCGCCATGCGCTTCACGACACGGTCCAGATGCAGGCGCACGATGCGCGCGAGCGCGCTGTCGGCGAGCGGCCGGTAAGGCACCACGGTCACGCGTCCGAGAAACGCCGCCGGGAATGCCTTCAGCAATTCGGGCGTCAGCGCTTCGCGCAGTCCTCCTGCGTCCGGCGCGAGAGACGCATCGGCGCACAGGCTCGCGGTCAGATCGGAGCCGACGTTGCTCGTGAGCAGAATGGTGGTATTGCGGAAATCGATGTAGCGGCCATCGCCGTCTTCCATGTAGCCCTTGTCGAACACCTGGAAGAACATCTCGTGCACGTCGCGATGGGCTTTCTCGACTTCGTCGAGCAGCACGACCGAGTACGGGCGACGCCGCACCGCTTCGGTCAGCACGCCCCCTTCGCCGTAACCGACGTAGCCGGGGGGCGCACCCTTCAGGCCCGACACGGTGTGCGATTCCTGATACTCGCTCATGTTGATCGTGATCAGGTTCTGCTCGCCACCGTACAGCGCCTCGGCAAGCGCCAGCGCCGTTTCGGTCTTGCCGACGCCAGAGGGACCGGCGAGCAGAAATACGCCCAGCGGCTTCTTCGGGTCGGTCAGGCCCGCGCGCGCGGTCTGCACGCGCTCGCCAATCTGGCGGAGTGCGTCGGTCTGGCCGATCACGCGCGCTTCGAGCGTGTCGGGAAGCTTGCGCACGGCCGCGATCTCGTCCGTGACCATGCGCCCCGCGGGAATACCGGTCCAGTCTGACACGATCTCAGCGACAATCGCTTCGTCGACCTCCGGAAAGACCAGTGGTGCATCTCCCTGCAGGTCG
>NZ_QMFZ01000104.1:0-1383 GCF_003294055.1 Burkholderia reimsis | reverse complement strand
GCGAATCCACACCGCTCTGTGCCGTGCTGATGCCCGTCGAGGCAGACGTCGACAGCGAGCTTACGTTGCTGTTCGTCGTCGACAGACCGGTCGACAGCGAATCCACACCGCTTTGTGCCGTGCTGATGCCCGTCGAAGTCGACGTCGACAGCGAGCTGAGCTGGCTGTAGTTCACCGCATCCGTCGGATTCACGCCTGCTGCGACATTGGTCAACGTCACCGGCGTCGTCGAACCCACGCCACCCAGTGTGACCTTGCTGTGCATCGAATCGTCATACTGGACCGAGTTGGCCGCACTGTTCGACAGCGTGCTGATGGCGCTCGACGTCGATGTCGACAGCGAAGTCACGTTGCTGTTGGTCGTCGACAGACCCGTCGACAGCGAATCCACACCGCTCTGCGCCGTGCTGATACCCGTCGAGGCCGAGGTCGACAGCGAGCTCACGTTGCTGTTCGTCGTCGACAGCCCAGTCGACAGCGAATCCACGCCGCTTTGTGCGGTGCTGATGCCCGTCGAGGCAGACGTCGACAGCGAGCTCACGTTGCTGTTCGTCGTCGACAGACCGGTCGACAGCGAATCCACACCGCTTTGTGCCGTGCTGATGCCCGTCGAAGTCGACGTCGACAGCGAAGTCACGTTGCTATTCGTCGTCGACAAACCGGTCGACAGCGAATCCACACCGCTTTGTGCCGTGCTGATGCCCGTCGAAGTCGACGTCGACAGCGAGCTGAGCTGGCTGTAGTTCACCGCATCCGTCGGATTCACGCCTGCTGCGACATTGGTCAGCGTCACCGGCGTCGTCGAACCCACGCCACCCAGCGTGACCTTGCTGTGCATCGAATCGTCATACTGGACCGAGTTGGACGCACTGTTCGACAGCGTGCTGATGGCGCTCGACGTCGATGTCGACAGCGAAGTCACGTTGCTGTTGGTCGTCGACAGACCCGTCGACAGCGAATCCACACCGCTCTGCGCCGTGCTGATACCCGTCGAGGCCGAGGTCGACAGCGAGCTCACGTTGCTGTTCGTCGTCGACAGCCCAGTCGACAGCGAATCCACGCCGCTTTGTGCGGTGCTGATGCCCGTCGAGGCAGACGTCGACAGCGAGCTCACGTTGCTGTTCGTCGTCGACAGACCGGTCGACAGCGAATCCACACCGCTTTGTGCCGTGCTGATGCCCGTCGAAGTCGACGTCGACAGCGAAGTCACGTTGCTATTCGTCGTCGACAAACCGGTCGACAGCGAATCCACACCGCTTTGTGCCGTGCTGATGCCCGTCGAAGTCGACGTCGACAGCGAGCTGAGCTGGCTGTAGTTCACCGCATCCGTCGGATTCACGCCTGCTGCGACATTGGTCAGCGTCACCGGCGTCGTCGAACCCA
>NZ_QMFZ01000102.1:0-1901 GCF_003294055.1 Burkholderia reimsis | reverse complement strand
CCGGCATCACCCCCGGAATCACAAAGTCGGTATGCGTGAACGACTCGTCACCGAGCGCCAAGCCGATTGCGCCGCCCACTCGCGCGGCCGGCTGGCCAATCTCACACGCCCTGCAACCCGACACACCGGGCTTCTTCGCCTTCGCCTCGTCCGCACGGACTTCGACTTCGCCCCCACCATGCTTGAGCTTCGCCTGGTTCGGCGCAGTCGGACTGACCGTTGCCTGAACAATCTGTTTCTTGTGCTCGTAGACCTGCACCGCCCGGATCAGGATATTGAGCATGTACATCAGCGTGCCGACGTCTTCGCGCGACAAGCTTTGCAGCTTCTCCTTCACTACTGGAATGAAACCGCGCAGCTCGGTTGCAAGGTCGTGGATCGCCTTGCGCGCCTGCTGCGGCGCCAGCGTCGCGGCAACGTTCAGCTCCGCCTTCACGCCAGCCTTGCCAACCTCCCATACCGCGCCGAACAGGTTGTCGATTGTCTTGAGCGGGCTATGCACAAGCGCGCTGGCCGACATCTGCGAGACCTTCTTCTGCGCCGCCTTCAGATTGGCGTGTGGGTCCGTCAACTGGCCCGCAGCAAGTTTATCGAGCGCGTTTGCGAGGCCACCCAGCATCTCTTCGGCCTTCTTCCCGCAGTCGGTCAGAATCTCGTTGAGCCGTGCCTTAGCCTGCTCCACGAACGGCTTGAGTTCGCCCATCAGCGTCGCCGTGAAGTGCGCGGCGATCACGGCCACAATAGCGTCAGGCAGCTCCTTCGCGCCTGCTTTCACCGCCTGCCGCACGATGCCGAGCGTCGGACGCAGCGACATGCGCGCAGCCGCTGTGCCCGGCGGAATCGGCAGCACGCCAATCAGGTTAATGCCCAGACTCGCCCAGTCAAGGATCTGGTCAACCTCGCGGCGCTTCGGGTTGTTACGGTTATCGACAAGCGTGACGATGTCACCGCATACGTCGACGGCAGCCATGATGTTGCCAAGCACAGGCAATGCCGCCGACACTTCCTTCACACGCTCGAGCGTCACATAGCCGCCCGTGTATTCGCGCAGCCACGCATCGAACCGCGACGCACCCGCGCCAAGGTCGGCGACAAGCACCTGATTGAGCGGCACGATTGCTGCATCGACCGACGACTGAATGGATTGCTGGTTAGCCATAAGAGCGGCCTTGTTCGTATTCTGGATCAGGAAAGGGAGGATCAACCTCCCGCTTCATGGTGCTATGCCGCGCCCGGTGCAGCGGCATCCGTCGGCTCCCACGCGGGCGGCTTCAGGTAGCTGCCGATGACCCACGGATCGTTCGGGTCGCGTTCATGCTTCACGCTCACCGCACCGGCAGCCAACCCGCTAACGATCGCGCGGCCCGACGCGTCGAGCGTGCCGGTGTGCTTTGCACCGAGGCTATCCGTCACCGTGAAGGCGCTCTTCCCGACCGGCGAATCCGTCACGTAGTGGCGCAACACTTCAAGCTGGCCGGGTCCCGACTTCGGGAACGGCGGGAAACCGCCACCCTGCCCCTTCGGGCCGTCGGTCTGGTGGCTGCCTGCATGGATCGTGTGCTCGCCTGCCGTGTGCACCGTGTAGCCCTGGTCACTGATACGCACCTGCGTATTGCCGGCATGCAGGACGATTTCCTTCGCTGCATGAAGCTGAATGCTGTCGGTGGTGCTCGTGACCGTGACCGATTGCTTCGCCTTCAGGTCGATGCCGTCGGTCTGCGCCTCGATCCGTACCTTCCCCGAAGCCGCGACGAGCGCCATACCCGCCTTGTGCACGAACAGCGTGAATGCGTTCGACACGCTTGCGAACAGCGAGTGGCCCACCGCGAAGCCAACATGCCGGCCGCTGGTGATGGCAATGTCCTCGTTGCTCGCGAGATGGGCGCTACGCTCGGCGGCCA
>NZ_QMFZ01000101.1:0-1901 GCF_003294055.1 Burkholderia reimsis | reverse complement strand
CCGGCATCACCCCCGGAATCACAAAGTCGGTATGCGTGAACGACTCGTCACCGAGCGCCAAGCCGATTGCGCCGCCCACTCGCGCGGCCGGCTGGCCAATCTCACACGCCCTGCAACCCGACACACCCGGCTTCTTCGCCTTCGCCTCATCCGCACGTACTTCGACTTCGCCCCCGCCATGCTTGAGCTTCGCCTGGTTCGGCGCAGTAGGACTGACCGTTGCCTGAACGACATGCTTCTTGTGTTCGTAAATCTGAACCGCACGGATCAGGAGGTTGAGCATGTACATCAACGTGCCGACATCGTCGCGCGACAGGCTCGCTAGCTTCGCCTTCACCACCGGAATGAAACCGCGCAGTTCGGCTGCAAGGTCGTGGATCACCTTGCGCGCCTGCTGCGGAGCCAACGTCGCCGCGGCATTCAGCTCGGCCTTCACGCCGGCCTTGCCCACCTCCCATACCGCACCGAACAGGTTGTCGATCGTCTTGAGCGGACTGTGCACAAGCGCACTGGCCGACACCTGCGAGGCCTTCTTCTGCGCCGCCTTCAGGCTGGTGTGCGGGTCCGTCAACTGGCCGGCAGCAAGTTTATCGAGTGCGTTCGCGAGGCCTCCCAGCAACTCTTCGGCCTTCTTTCCGCAGTCGGTCAGAATCTCGTTGAGCCGTGCCTTAGCCTGCTCGACGAACGGCTTGAGTTCGCCCATCAGCGTCGCCGTGAAGTGCGCGGCGATCACGGCCACAATAGCGTCAGGCAGCTCCTTCGCGCCTGCCTTCACCGCCTGCCGCACGATGCCGAGCGTCGGACGCAGCGACATGCGCGCAGCCGCTGTGCCCGGCGGAATCGGCAGCACGCCAATCAGGTTGATGCCCAGGCTCGCCCAGTCGAGAATCTGGTCGATCTCGCGGCGCTTCGCGTTATTGCGGTTGTCGACAAGCGTGACGATGTCGCCGCATACATCGACGGCAGCCATGATGTTGCCAAGCACCGGCAACGCCGCCGACACTTCCTTCACACGCTCGAGCGTCACATAGCCGCCGGTGTATTCGCGCAGCCACGCATCGAACCGCGACGCACCCGCGCCAAGGTCGGCGACAAGCACCTGGTTAAGCGGCACGACTGCTGCATCGACCGAAGACTGAATGGATTGCTGGTTAGCCATAAGGGCGGCCTTGTTCGTATTCTGGATCGGGGAAGGGAGGCTCAACCTCCCGCTTCATGGTGCTATGCCGCGCCCGGTGTAGCGGCGTCTGTCGGCTCCCACGCGGGCGGCTTCAGGTAGCTGCCAATGACCCACGGATCGTTCGGGTCGCGCTCGTGCTTCACGCTCACTGCACCGGCGGCCAGGCCGCTCACGATCGCGCGGCCCGACGCATCCAGCGTGCCGCTGTGCTTTGCACCGAGGCTATCCGTCACCGTGAAGGCGCTCTTCTCGACCGGCGAATCCGTCACGTAGTGGCGCAGCACTTCAAGCTGGCCGGGTCCCGACTTCGGGAACGGCGGGAAGCCGCCACCCTGCCCCTTCGGGCCATCGGTCTGGTGGCTGCCCGCATGGATCGTGTGCTCGCCCGCCGTATGCACCGTGTAGCCCTGATCATTGATACGCACCTGCGTATTGCCCGCGTGCAGCACGATTTCCTTCGCCGCATGCAGATGAATGCTGTCGGTCGTGCTCGCAATCTGGACCGACTGCTTTGCCTTCAGGTCGATGCCGTCCGCCTGCGCCTCGATCCGTACCTTCCCCGCAGCCGCGACAAGCGTCATGCCCGCCTTGTGTACGAACAGCGTGAATGCGTTCGACACGCTTGCGAACAGCGAGTGGCCCACCGCGAAGCCAACATGCCGGCCGCTGGTGATGGCAATGTCCTCGTTGCTCGCGAGATGGGCGCTACGCTCGGCGGCCA
>NZ_QMFZ01000100.1:0-2130 GCF_003294055.1 Burkholderia reimsis | reverse complement strand
GGGCAGTTTTGAAGGGGCGGGGCGGAGAATCGATTGACGGAAGCGGCGGAGGGATTCCGGTCGGTCGCAATCGGGCGGTGGAGCTTGCCGCCTGATTTTAATTCCTGAAATATGAGAACAATGTGCCGATAGCGATCACACCCTTGATTATTCCTGGAATATCAGAATAATTCGACGTTTCGTGTCTGCGTGAGTATAATTCCGACATTCTCGTAACTATGTTGTCGAGCCTGGCTGACAGCACTTTGTTCCTGAAATCCCGGAATTATGGCCCGCACCTTACCGCATCCGATCGCGACTCCTGACCCGCTTGCACTGGATCTGGCAACGCTGGGCGCGCTCGTCCGCAATCGGCGGGCGCAGAGCCGAATGCGTATCGACGACGCGGCCGATATGCTCGGTGTCTCCAAAGACGTGCTGTCGCGGCTGGAAAACGGCCGGGCGGTGAGCCTCGACAAATTGTTCAAGGTGCTCGACGGCTTCGGTCTCAATCTGCTCGTCGTGCCGAAACGCGAAGTGCCGGTGGCCCGCAAGGCGTTGCACGAGCACATGGCGGCGCAGGCCGTGTCGGCGGAGCCGGGAGAGGGCGTCTGATGGTTCATCGCCTGCGCATTTCGACCAACGGCTCGCCTGTCGGTCAGGTGACTTACGATGCCCGCCGGGACGATTACGGCTTTTCGTACGATCCGGCGTGGCAGGCGCGGGCCGACGCGTTTGCGTTGTCGCCGTGCATTCCGCTCGACGGCGGCCCGCTACCTGCCGGCGCGGTCCAGCGCTTCATCGGCAACCTGCTGCCCGAGGGCCGCGCGCTCGAAGTGGCCGCGGCGATGTATCGGATATCGAAGGACAATGTGTTCGGTTTGATCCGAATGCTCGGGAAGGAGCCGGTCGGTGCATTGAGTTTCTTCCCGGACGACGATGCCGATGCACCGGCGCCGGAGGCCCTCGAATCCGTGCGGCGCGTGATATCCGCGGAAGAGTTGACCGATCGCATTCGCAAGCGTGATGCGATTCCGTTTCCCGTCTGGGACGATCAGGTCCGGCTGTCGATTGCAGGCCATCAGGACAAGCTGCAGATACTGGTCGAGGGCGAGCAATTCGCGCTCGTCGAGGGAGCGCTCAGCAGCACGCATATTCTGAAGCCCGAGTCCCAGAACCCGCATGCGCCGTTCATGGTCGCCAACGAGCATTTCTGCATGACACTGGCCGCCCAGATGGGATTGCCGGTGGCACATGTCGAGATTCGGCGCATCCCGGAACCCATTCTGCTCATCGAACGATTCGACCGAATCGTGACGACCGAACCGGACGATCCTCAACGCGTCCGCGCGGTGCGGCGTCTTCATATCATCGACGGATGCCAGGCGCTGGATTTGCCGGCGACGCTCAAGTACGAACGCAATCTCGGCAACAATGCGGACGTGCGTAACATTCGCGAAGGCGTGAGCTTCGAGAAGTTGTTTTCGTTGACACCGAGTTTCGAGAATCCGTTGGTTGCCCGCTCGGCAATGCTTCGCTGGGCGCTGCTGCAATTGCTGATCGGCAACAGCGATGCGCACGGCAAGAATATTTCGTTTTTCGTCAGCAGCGGCGGTCTGGATCCAGCGCCGCTCTACGATCTGGTTTGCGTCAACGTGTACGGTGACGCGTATGTCCAGGACATGGCGATGGCTTTCGGGGATGTTTTTCGAACGGAGGAACTGACCGCTTTTGCCCTGGCGGATTTTGCGCATCGCGCGCAAATCCGGCCATCGTTCGTCGCACGTGAATTGACAAAGATGGCGATGCTGGCGAGGAAGCTGGCTCCCGAGTTGGCGGAGTCGGGCGTGTATGCAGGCGAGGAGCGTGCATGGGTGCGCAATATTTCGGAGTACGTGTGTGCTCAGGCCGACCGTACATTGCGTATTGCGCCCATGATTTCCAAGGTCAACGTCGATCTACTTTGATATCGGGCGATTAACGGGCGACGCTGCGATGGCCGATTCAGCGTGTCGCAGCGACTAGGCGGTCTCAAGAATCAAGTGCAACGTTTAGCCAACCCGGCGGTAGCTAATTCCGTCGCCATGGCCTCTTCGGGGGTTTTCCAGTTGAGGGTTTGACGAGGGCGTCCGTTCATCAGCTTGGCAATAT